>JASBTH010000106.1 GCA_030148525.1 Saprospiraceae bacterium
CTACTGCGAAATTACCGGCGGCGCTTGCGGCCCTTACCCTTTCGGCGGTTACTGCGCTGGCGCAGGTACTCCTTCTTATTGTATTGCTTCTTCTCGGTGATCAGTTTCTCGATCAGGTCCTCGCGCCCGATACTCACGAGCTTATCCCGGATCTGTTGGTGGTTTTCGCGTTTGTGCCAGAAGAAAAAGAGGTGTTGCTGCTGCTTCTCGCGCTTACTTTTGGCCGTGTAGATCGGCTTGAGCGTATAGGGATGCACACCGGTATAATAGATGACCGTAGCCACCGTCATTGGTGTGGGCGTAAAATCCTGCACCTGCTCCAGCCGGAAACCCATATCCTTGGTCTCCGCAGCCAGGTTGGCCATATCCTCGGCCTGTGAACCGGGATGGCTACTGATGAAGTACGGGATGAGGGGCTGGTTCAGGCCGTGTTTTTTATTGTACTTATCGTATTTCTTCTTGAACTCATGGAAATGCTTGAAGGAGGGTTTACGCATTACCCGCAGGGTCGCATCGGAGGTATGCTCCGGGGCTACCTTTAGGCGACCGCACACGTGGCGGGATACCACTTGCTCCATATATTCATCGAGGGAGCCGTCATTGTTCTTATTATAGGAGTCGACCAACAGGTCGTAGCGAATACCACTACCCACGAAAGCCTTTTTCACCTCGGGGTGGGCATCGACCTTGCGGTACAGTTCCGTCATAGATTTGTGGGAGGTATCGAGGTTACTGCACACCACCGGATGAATACAGGAGGGCGCCACACAACGGTCGCAGATCTCTTGCACCTTCCCCTTCATGCCGTACATATTGGCGGAAGGGCCACCCAGGTCACTGATGTATCCCTTGAAATCGGGCATTTGGGTTACCTGCTCTACCTCCTTTAGTATGGACTCCTCCGAACGGCTGGCAATAAACTTACCCTGGTGAGCCGAAATGGTGCAGAAACTACAGCCGCCAAAGCAGCCCCGGTGCATATTCACCGAAAAGCGGATCATCTCGTAGGCCGGCACCGATCCGCGCTTCCGATATTTGGGATGGGGCATCCGCGTGTAGGGCAAATCGAAAGAGGTATCGATCTCGTTTTCGGTCATGGGCGGATAAGGCGGATTTATGATGAGGTATTGATCTCTGGTCTTTTGCAAAATCCGCTTGGCCTGTACTTTATTCGACTGCTGCTCGATATGCTTGAAGTTGGCTGCAAAGGACAACTTATCACCAAGGCAGCGCTCGTGAGAGTGCAGCCACAGGTCTTCCCAGTTTTTATTCTTGGGAATATCGTCTTCCCGGTCGACCAGGAGGGCCGTTTGGGGTACAGTATCAATGCTGTGAAAGGGAACGCCTTTCTCAAGAAGACGTAAGATTTCCCGCAGGGGCATTTCACCCATACCGTATACCAGCATATCAGCACCGCTCATCTGCAGGATATTGGGAAATAATTCGTCTTTCCAGTAATCGTAGTGGGTAACCCGTCGCAGGGAAGCCTCGATACCACCGATCAGCACCGGTACCTCTGGATAGAGTTGCTTAAGGATCTTGGTGTACTCCACGGTAGCGTAATCGGGGCGAAAACCAGCCTCACCGCCGGGAGTATAGGCATCGGTTGAGCGCTTGCGGCGGGCAGCAGTGTAGTGATTCACCATAGAATCCATACAGCCCGAGGTCACCCCGAAAAACAAGCGGGGCCGGCCAAACTTCTTGAAATCCCGCAGATCATCCTGCCAGTTGGGTTGGGGCACCAGGGCAACCCGTAGCCCCTCACTTTCCAGGATGCGACCAATTACGGCCGACCCGAAGGCCGGGTGATCCACATAAGCATCGCCCGAAATCAACACTACATCTACTTCATTCCATCCTCGGGCTTCCACCTCCTTACGGGTGATGGGGAGCCAATCCGTTAGCGGACGATCGTCATACATATTTCTCTGGTTCTTTTGCTTTTGCTTCCGCAAAAGTACAAGGAATTACAATAAGTTGCTGTTGTTCAAGTATGTCGATCCTTATTTCGCTCATATAGCGTCACAATCCCGAACAACATCAAAAAATTGTACACCGAATCATCCAGGGGTACCGAGGTGACGCGGATGCCCAAATACTCCTCGGGGTTGTACTGAACAATGGGGGCTTGGGTATAACCGCCGGTCAGTACCCCATTAATCAGGAGGAAGGGAATCCAAATAACTCCGTAGGCAAGGTAAAAGCGCGAACGGTAGTGACCATCCAGAAATAAGTAATGGAACAACAGTAGCCCGCCGGCCAGCAAAAAGGTGGTCGCCGTGTACTGGTGCCAAAAAAACCAGATGCCCGTACCCAGGAAGGTTACGATTAAGATGGGTGTTAATACCGGCTCAAAGGGTTTGAGCAGATCCGCCTTTACATAATGATTGAGGCATTCGTAGATAAACACACAGGCAAAAGGCACCGTCACGAAAAACATCCACTCTTCGATGGGTAGCCTCAGGAAGAACAAGCCGGAAACGTAATCGTGATTAAACCCCCAGACACCACGGGCAGTGAACACTACGTCCCACACCAGAAAAAAGCCCCCCACCAACACTATCGGGGCCCACAGGTAACGCCACTGTCGGTAATAATGCACCCGACGGTCGAAGCTTAATGCCAATACCGGCACAACGGTTACCAGGTGCAGGTACAGATAGGCCATCGGGGTTTCCAGCCAGTCCAGCAAGTAAATCTGCCGGACCTGTGTCAACAATTGCCCTTCTGCTACCGAATCCAATACCCACTGCACTCCCACAACCACCAACGGCAGCAGAAGAAGGCCTCCACGAAGAAGCGTGGAGGCCTTGCGTCTGGAACTAGTGAGTGTATTTGTTTGGATCATAGCATGTTCAGGCTATTGCGCACGGCCGAGCTAAACAGCAAGGCCACTTTTTTGCGGTCGGGCACCCGTATACGCTCCTGCTTAACCCGGGTAGCCGGTGCACTCTTAATTTTCTTGAACAGATTCGTGTAGTATACGTAGGCCAGATAGACGCCGAACCGCACCCCTTTGGGCAATTGCATAATACCCTCCAGTCCGTGATCAAAATCCTGTTTTATATCCTCTTCAATCTGCTCCTTATCTTCATTGGTGAAATTGGTGAAATCTACCCCCGGGAAGTACACCCGGCCGCGATCGTCGAAGTCACTGGCCATGTCCCGCAGGAAATTGATCTTCTGAAAAGCGGAACCCAGCGCTCGGGCCGGCTCCCGTAGACGCTGATACTGGGCATTGTCGCCCTCGCAGAAAACCCGCAGGCACATGAGCCCTACCACCTCTGCGGAGCCATAAATGTACTTTTTGTACAGCTTGTCTTCGTAGGTATGGAAGTGCAGGTCCATCTCCATGCTATCGAGAAATGCATCGATCAGTTCGCGCTCGATCTGGTATTCGTGCACCGTTTCCTGAAAAGCATGCAGCACCGGGTTCAGGCTGATACCTTCCTCAATGGCCTGGTAGGTATCCTCCCGGAACCGATTCAGTAAATTGGCCTTATCGGTGTGGTGAAAGGTATCGACGATCTCGTCGGCAAACCGTACGAAACCATAGATAGCGTAGATCGGTGGCCGGAACCGACGATCGAATACCCGAATGCCCATGGAAAAAGACGTGCTGTACCGCTTGGTAATCAGCTGACTACATTCCCGACACGTCTTATTATACAAATTCATCATAGCAGATGGTGTTTTAGGTCATCGAACGCTAGTGCACTAAAGATTTCTCCGGCTGCACGTGTTTTTGGATCTCGGCGGCTACCACTTGTCCCGAGATGAGGGATGGTGGTACGCCGGGACCAGGCGTTGTGAGCTGGCCGGCATAATAAAGGTTTGACACTTTATTGGACCGCAACTTAGGCTTCAGAAAAGCTGTTTGCAGCAGAGTATTTGCCAATCCATACGCATTGCCTTTATAGGCGTGGTAATCCTTTTTAAAATCCCGGTGAGCATAAGAACGCTTGTACACTATATGCTTACGGATTTCCTGTCCGGTCAGATCTTCCAGTCGGTCCATAATTACATCAAAATAGCGTTCGCGCAATTCGTCGGTATCCTCCAGATCGGGGGCTAGGGGCACAAGTAAGAAAAGGTTTTCGTGCCCGGCCGGCGCGACAGAGGAGTCGGTCACACTGGGTACGCAGGCATAAAATAGTGGATCGGAGGGCCATTCGGGTTCCTCGTAGATTTCGTGAGCATGACGGGTAAAGTCCCGGTCGAAAAATAAATTATGGTGGTGTAGTCCTTCTATTTTCTTATCGACGCCCAGGTAGAACAAAAGTGAGGAGGGCGCCATAACCCGGTTATCCCAGTAGCGTTCGGAGTACCGACGGTCTTCCCCGGCCAGCAGGTGCTGCTCCACGTGGTGGTAATCGGCTCCGCCAACGACTACATCGCACTCGTATTCGTGATCGGCGGTAATGACCTTAGTAGCCTTCCCGTTTTCGGTGTGGATTCGGGTGACTTCCTGGTTTAACAGGATCTCTACTCCTTTTTCTTCAGCCAGAGCCACCATACCCTCCACGATCTTGTGCATACCGCCCAGGGGGTACCAGGTTCCCAGTGCTATATCAGCGTAATTCATGAGGCTGTACATAGCTGGTGTATTTTCGGGGGTTGCCCCCAAAAACAGCACGGGAAACTTGAGTAATTCGCGAAGTTGCTGGTGCTGAAATAGCTTTTCCACGTGCTTGCTCAGCGAGCTGAACATCTGCAGGCGAAACAGGCTTTTAATCACTCGCCAGTCGGCAAACTCCATAATGGAATGACCGGGTTTATGGACGAACTCCTCCATACCGACCCGGTATTTGTATTCGGCTTCCGCTAAAAACTGTTTCAGCTTAGCGCTGCTGCCGGGCTCGTACCGGTCGAACATGGCGTACAGATCGTCGAGCTTGGCAGGAACCTCCATCACATCGTCTTTCCCGAAAAAGACAGAATAAGAAGGGTCAAGTCGCACCAGTTCGTAATAATCGGAAGGCTTTTTGCCAAAGCGAGCAAAGTATTGCTCAAAAACATCGGGCATCCAATACCAGCTGGGACCCATGTCGAATACGAAACCCTCGTGTTCGAATTTACGGGCCCTGCCTCCCGGTATATCATTTTTTTCCAGGATGGTCACATCGTATCCTCGATGAGCCAGGGAGGTGGCAGCCGCCAATCCGGCAAAACCAGACCCAATAACCACTACTTTTGTTGCCAAAATGCGCGTTGGTTTGTTGATTAGAGTCCGTGCACTGGAATATACCAAACGAAAAACCGGCTACCCGGTGGTCACGGAAAATTTACGCAACCTCAACAGCAAGTAGCCGGTTTTGTTTACGGCTTTTTTAGCCAGTACGTCCAAAAGCGGAAATCAGGTCAATAGCCCCGCAACCCATTCCAGGCCATAATGCCCCCGTCCAGGTCGTACACCTTTTTGAATCCAAGCTCTTCCATCATTACCGCTGCTTTACCCGATCGGTTACCTGAGCGGCAAAAAATATAGACCGGCTGGTTCTTGTCGAGTTGCGCTTCGAGCTGAGCTGTAAAGTCTTCACCGTAGAAATTGATATGGCGGCTTCCTTCGATAGTGCCTCCCTGGTATTCGGCCGGAGTGCGCACATCGACCAACTGCGCCTTGGGATCGTCTTTTAGCGCCTGGGCAAAAGTAGGTACGTCCATTACTTCCACGACTGGTCCTTCCAATTTTGGCTGACCCGATTGACAGGAGGCCAGCGCAAAAGTGACCAGAATAAGGGTACACAGAGATACGTATTTCATGGTACTGGTTTTTACTGGTAAATGTATTGATTTAATTACTTGATACCTATTACAAAATTGGTTGAGGTGTTGAAATTCAATTATTTGAGAGTAAAGGTTTAGGTTCAGATTCAGGTTGAGGCTGAGGCTTTTCTTAACAGCTACACTTCAGTCGTATCAGAAATACCTCAAACCACTAACCTCAGACCTGGACCAGCAACAATCCCGCCCCACCTACGTTCTCACCTTGGTGAACTACCTTGATAATAGCTACTTTTACATTTGTGAAAAATCTCGAACGACTCCTCGACCTCTACCGCAATGATACCCGTACCGGGACCATTGTCGAACTACTCCGCAAATCCGATCACGTACGCCTGCAGGCACTGGGCATGGTTGGCGCACAGGAAGCCTTTGTCCTGGCAGCCACCTATTTACAGGACCCACGGTCCCATCTGCTGATCGCCAACGATAAGGAGGAAGCGGCCTACCTGCTCAACGACCTGAGCAATCTGCTCGAAGGCCAGACCGTGCGCTTTTTCCCCGACTCCTTCAAGCGGCCCATGAATTTTGAGACCCTGAATCAGGCCAACGTACTACAACGTACCGATACCATCGACAAGGTAAGCTCACCCGGTAAAAGCGGGGAGATCGTCGTCACTTATCCCGAAGCACTCTTCGAACAGGTGGTGGCTCCGCAGGTGCTGGAGCAAACCCGAATTTCGATTACCACGGGGGAGGAGCTCGATGTGGATTTCCTCATCGACCTCATGACGGAGTACGGCTTTAAAAGGGAGGATTTCGTATACGAGCCCGGTCAGTACTCCATCCGGGGCGGTATCATCGATATCTTTTCCTACGGCAACGATTTCCCTTACCGCGTGGAGCTTTTCGATACGGAGGTTGAGAGCATACGCACCTTTGATCCGACCTCTCAGCTTTCGCAAAAAAACATCGCCAGGGTAAGCATCGTGCCCAATATCAATACCCGCTTTAAGCGCGACCAGAAGGTGAGCTTATTCCGGGTACTTCCGGCTAATACAGCCATCTGGGTAAAAGATTTTCAGCTACTCCTCGACCGGCTGCAACAGTGCTTTGAAAAAGCAGAAGAATTCAGTAAGCAGGTCATGTTACTGGAAGAGGAAGCTCTGAAAGAAATTTTCCGCGACCGGGCCTTTATCTTTCCCAACCAGGTAGTGGAAGATGTGGAAAATCACCACCTGATCTCCCTGACCGACAGTCCGCAGCCGCTGGATTACACCGGTAAAGTTGTATACACCACCCGGCCACAGCCCAGCTTCAATAAGAATTTTCAGTTGCTCATCGACAACCTGAACGAGAACATAAAGGACGGTATCGAGAATTACCTATTTACCGATAATACTCGTCAGGTGGAGCGTTTCTATGCCATCTTCGAAGACCTGAAGGCCGATATTGAACACTTTCATCCAATTACCAGGGCTATCCACGAAGGCTTTGTCGACCGGGACCTGAAAATAGCCTGTTATACCGACCACCAGATCTTTGAGCGTTTCCACCGCTACAAGCTACGCAAAGGCTACGCTAAAGACCAGGCAATGAACATGCGGATGCTGCGGGAGCTATCCCCTGGCGATTACGTGACCCATATCGACCACGGTGTAGGGCGCTATTCCGGTCTGGAAAAAATCGATATTAACGGACACGTACAGGAGTCGGTTCGACTCATCTATAAAAACAACGACATCCTGTACGTCAGCATCAACTCCCTGCATAAGATCTCGAAATACACCGGCAAGGATGGCTCCCAACCCAAGCTGAGCAAACTCGGATCGGATGCCTGGAAAAGCCTGAAGCGACGCACTAAAAAGAAGGTCAAGGATATTGCCGGCGAACTGATCAAGCTCTACGCCCAGCGCAAGGCCTCCGATGGATTCGCCTTCCCGCCCGACGGCTATCTGCAAAACGAACTGGAAGCCTCCTTCATCTACGAGGATACGCCCGACCAATTCACGGCAACCAACGACGTGAAGGAAGACATGATGAAGGAATACCCTATGGACCGATTGATCTGCGGAGACGTAGGCTTCGGTAAAACGGAAGTTGCCGTACGCGCAGCCTTCAAAGCTATTGTGGGCGGTAAGCAGGTAGCTATTTTGGTTCCCACGACTATACTCGCGCTCCAACACTACCGCACCTTCCAGGAACGCCTCGACGAATTTGGCGCTACCGTTGATTACGTCAACCGATTCCGCTCTACCAAGGAAAAGCGGGAGATATACGAAAAACTCAAAGAGGGCAGCATTGACGTTGTCATTGGCACGCACGCCCTGTTGAATAAGAAGGTCGGCTTTAAGGATCTTGGCCTATTGGTCATCGATGAGGAGCAAAAGTTTGGAGTGGCTGCCAAGGAGAAATTGCGAAATATTAAGGTGAACGTAGATACCCTGACCCTCACCGCCACCCCAATTCCAAGAACCCTCCAGTTTTCGCTGATGGCGGCTCGTGACTTATCGATTATCCGCACCCCGCCCCCCAACCGCCAGCCTATCCACACGGAAGTGCGCATTTTCAGCGAAGACATTATTAAGGAGTCGATCTACTACGAAGTGGACCGGGGTGGGCAGGTATTCTTTGTGCATAACCGCGTGAAGAACCTACCCGACGTAGCGGCCATGGTACGCAAGCTTTGTCCGGATGTAGACATCGCGGTGGCCCACGGTCAAATGGACCCCAAAGAGCTGGAGCGTACCCTGCTCGCCTTCATCGAGCGAAAGTACGATGTGCTGATCTGTACCAATATTATCGAAACCGGCCTGGATATCCCCAATGCCAATACTATGATCATCAATAATGCCCACCAGTTTGGGATGAGCGATCTGCACCAGTTGCGTGGACGGGTGGGCCGCTCTAATAAAAAAGCCTTTTGCTACCTGTTTAGTCCGCCCATGTCGACCCTCACCAGTGATGCCCGCAAGCGCCTGAAAACGCTGGAAGAGTATTCTGACCTGGGTAGCGGCTTCGACATTGCCATGCGCGATCTCGACATTCGGGGGGCCGGTAATATTCTGGGAGCGGAGCAAAGTGGCTTCATTACAGATATCGGTTACGAGACCTACCAAAAGATTCTGGAGGAGGCCATCCAGGAACTCAAAGAAAATGAATTCCGCGAGCTGTTTAAGGAGGAGCTGGAACAAAAACGCCAGTACGTACGCGATGTGCAGATCGATACCGATACCGAAATGCACATTCCCGATGATTACGTCACCAGCATCCAGGAGCGACTCAACCTCTACACCGAGCTCAATAAACTCGAGACCGAAGAACAGGTTACCAAGTTCGAGCAACAGCTACGCGACCGCTTCGGGAAAGTGCCACGGCAGGTGTACGACTTGTTTGAGGGGCTGCGCCTGCGCTGGGTATGCAAAGAACTCGGTTTTGAGCGCCTGATCCTGAAGAACAACAAGCTGCGCTGTTACTTCGTGGAGAATCCGCAATCACCCTATTACGAGTCGGCGCTCTTCCAGGCCATTCTGGCCCACGTGGGAAGCGTAGGCCCCCAAAAAGGACTCACCTTCAAAAAGTCGAATAAGCACTTTATAATGATCAAAGATAAGGTGGGTTCTCTGCGCGCAGCACTTAAAGTACTGCGGGGAATTGAGGAGAAGGTGATGGTTTTACAGGTTTGAGGTTTGAGGTTTGAGGTTTGGGGTTTGGGGTTTCCCTCCTTCACCCTCTGCCCGCTGAAGCCCGTACGGGCTTCAGCGGGCCGAGGAG
>JASBTH010000136.1 GCA_030148525.1 Saprospiraceae bacterium
TGACGAAACCTATCCCCAGCAGCAATCCTGCCAGCCAGGATTGCCAGGGCGAGGCCTGATCGCTGAGCACCCAAAATGCCAGGGCGGTAAGTGCTACGAAATACGTCTCCGTATTCGGAGAGACCCCATAGAAAGTAAATAAAGAGCACAGGAAGATAAAAATAAACCCCGCTGCCCGGGCTGCTGCCGGATGACTACCCAGATTTAATTTGGCCCGGTATACCCCAAAAGCAGTCACTACGACCATCAGCGTAGCAGCCACTCGCAATGCAAAAATAGAGGTACCAAACAACCACTCCAGGGCCGCATAAACCAGGAAAATCCCCAGTGGCTTAGTATCGACCACGTCAATCCAATAGGTCTGACCACTTAACAGAGCGTCGGCAATGACAATATAAGTGGACTCATCGTGGTTGATGACCGCCGGAAAAAAGGATATTACGCGCAACGCCAGGGCAGTCAACAGGAATAAACACAGTGCTTTCCCATGCTTTTTCCACTCCGGAGACGGTATGGTAGCTACCCCGGTCAACTAGCGCCTTAGTAATGATTCCCGACCGACCCGCTTGCGTACGATATCGGCAATTTGGTCGATATGGATCCGTTCCTGTTTCAGGCTGTCGCGCTCCCGGATAGTTACCGTGTGATCATCGAGGGTTTCAAAATCAATAGTGATACAATAGGGCGTCCCGATGGCATCCTGACGACGGTAGCGGCGCCCGATAGCATCTTTCTCATCGTACTGACACTGGAAGGAGAACTTCAATTTATCGAATACATCGCGAGCTGCTTTGGTCAATTCCTCCCTGTTCTTCAGCAGAGGTAATACAGCTACCTGCACCGGAGCAATCGCCGGGTGCAATTTTAGTACGGTACGGGTCGACTCCTTGCCATCAGCATCAGGAACGGTTTCTTCCTGCAGGGCGTGGGTCATGGCCGCCAGGAACATGCGATCAGCCCCGATCGATGTCTCGACGACGTAGGGAACATAACTTTCATTTACCTCCGGATCGAAGTACTGCAATTTACGCCCCGATAGCTCCTGATGCCGGCTCAGGTCAAAATCGGTACGCGAGTGAATACCCTCTAATTCTTTAAATCCGAACGGGAATTGGAATTCGATATCAACCGCGGCATTGGCATAGTGCGCCAGGTTGTCGTGGTCGTGAAAGCGCAGTTCGCTATCGGTATGCCCCAGTGCCTTGTGCCACTTCATACGTGACTCCTTCCAGTACTCGTACCATTTCATTTCCTCACCCGGGCGAACAAAAAATTGCATTTCCATTTGCTCAAATTCACGCATCCGAAAGATGAACTGGCGGGCAACGATCTCGTTGCGGAAGGCCTTACCGATCTGTGCGATCCCGAATGGCAGTTTCTGGCGCGTTGTTTTCTGTACGTTCAGGAAGTTCACGAAGATCCCCTGGGTGGTTTCCGGACGCAGGTACAACTTGCCCTCTTCCCCGGCAATATTCCCCAGCTGAGTTGAAAACATAAGGTTGAACTGGCGTACATCGGTCCAGTTGCGGGTTCCACTTTCGGGATCGGCGATGTCCAAATCTTCGATCAATTGCTTTAAGGCAGGCATGTCGTTATTCGACATGGAAGTGGCCAGGCGTTCCCGAATAGAGGCAATCTCTTCGGTATAGCGGCTTACTCGGGGATGGGTTGATACAAATTGCTCCTGATCAAACTCGTCGCCAAATCGCTTTTGGGCCTTTTTGACTTCCTTATCGATCTTTTTCTGGATCTTCTCCATGGCCTCCTCTACCAGTACATCGGCCCGGTAGCGTTTATTGCTATCCTTATTGTCGATCAGCGGATCGTTGAATGCATCTACGTGACCCGATGCCTTCCAGGTCTTAGGATGCATGAAAATGGCTGAATCAAGCCCCACAATATCCTCGTGCATCTGCACCATAGAAGCCCACCAATAATCTTTAAGATTGTTTTTCAGCTCCACTCCATAGGGACCATAATCATAGACAGCACTCAGGCCATCGTACACTTCGCTGGACTGAAAAATAAAACCATACTCCTTGCAGTGGGCAATCAGGTTCTTAAATTGATCTTGTTGAGCCATATATTCCTGGTTTGGGTCGTTGATCTTGCTTTCGCAAAAAAGTAAATACGCACCCGCTACGTTTCTGCGTTGTTTCTTTAGGTGGATGCGCTATTGCACGGCCCTGCAAAAATGAGAATTTTTACCCGTTACCCGCATTTTACAGCCAAAAAATAGGGGTAACTCTCCCCGGGTTGCATCTGCCATATGATAACAACCAACGACTGTAATTATGAAAACAATATCTCTTATCACATTTGCCCTGGCCTTTTTGCTCATCGGATTCACCACGGCCACTCAGGCCCAATCGGAAATATCCGTCGATCCCTTCGATGGGGTATCGGTAATCGGCAATATCGATGTGACTCTGGAGGAAGGTACTCCCGGGAAAATCACCCTGTATACGGAAGGTATTGACGAAGACGATATCTCCATCAAAGTAACCCGCGGCACCCTTCGCCTGCGTGTACTGAATAGCTGGTTATACAAAAACGAAATCATTCGGGTATACATACCCTACGAAACGATCCGTAGTATTCGCGCCGATGCCGGAGCGACCATTGAGTGCGAAAACACCTTACAGACCGAACAAATGGAGATCAACATTGGAAGTGGTGCTTCCGCCCGGCTTACCCTCAAAGTAGAAAGCCTCAAAGGCAGTGCCTCCGAAGGTGGCCGACTCGTACTCCGTGGAGAAACCATTACCCAGGACGTCAGCGCCGGAACCGGTGGTGAATTCCTGGCCTTCGACCTCGAGTGCCAACGCACCTACGTAAGGGCCGGAACCGGTGGTATTGCCGAAGTAGTTGCCCGCGAACTGCTGGAGGCCGCTGCCAATACAGGTGGTCAGGTCACCTATAAAGGAGAACCCGATGAGAAAAAAATAAAGACCTTCATTGCCGGAGATGTAGACCGATATTAGTGATCAGGTTTCAGGTTTGAGGTGTGAGGTAACCTATAACCTGGCCTCACACCTCACACCTCAAACCTGAAACCTGAAATTCACCAGGGTCCGGTCGGCTGGTCGTGGAAGACCCGCCGCAATTGATCCAGGGCCAGGTGCATACGGCGCTCAACAGCCTTCACACTGAGTCCCAGGAAATCGGCCATGGAGCGGTAGGTCATTTTTTCGACCCTATTCAGGAGGAACACCATCCGTTGGGATTCGGGGAGGTCGGAAAGAGCGAGCTCCAGGCGCTGTCGGAATTCATTTTCCTCCAGGGCAAACTGGCCATCGGGCATGGGCAATGCTTTCCCCTGGTGAAGCAAATAGCGTTTTTCGACCTGACGCTTCCTCATCGTATCCAATAACCGGTTGGTGGCTACTTTGAACAAATAGCGCTTGGCCTGTGGATAGGGAACATCTTCGCAGTTACGCCAAAGTTCCAGAAAAGCATCCTGTACGAGGTCATCCGCCAGCGCCGGATCACCACAACGGAAGTATAAATAGTTGCGAAGGCGGCGAGCGTATTCGAAAAAGAGCTTTTTGAATAGTACTTCCGAACAACAATTGGCAAGAATAGGATCAGCGGACATACCGTTCCGGTTTTGGGAAAGATACAAATTGTGTGTTGCTCCTTGGACGGTGTAATTCGGTTAAGGTTTAACCGACTTCCGGTGCAATGCGCTGACTTTCGTATTTTTCGCGAAAGCGATACCATGGATAGCGAGCACGACAACGAGTACCCTGACTGGCGCGACCGGTACATTCACGGTGAATTAACGCCCGAGGAGATACGTGCTATTGAGCAAGAATCCGAGTTTAAGGAGGTACGAGCCGTGCTGGAGGCTGGCCGGACCTTAAAGGCACCTGCGTACTCGGAACATGACGCATGGGAACAGTTCAAGCGCCTGCGACGAAGGCCGGAATCCCGGATCGAAGCCCTGAAAAAGCGTCGCGTCACCTTACTTTTTACAGGCTTGGCTGTGCTGGTGATTGCTACCCTGAGTATCTGGTGGTACCAGGGCCGCGATCGCGTGTATTCTACTGGGCCAGGGCAAACCGATCAGGTCACACTTCCCGATGGAACCCGGGTTACACTCCACATATCTTCCACCCTTACCTGGGAACCCGATCGCTGGCGCAGACGTGGTCGTATTGCTGGATTTAGCGGTCAGGCCTACTTCGAACGACCCCGTAACCAACCATTGGAACTACAACACTCTAACGGTTCGGTCGTATTGGCCCGCTCCCGAGCCGATATTCGGGTCCGGGATAGCTATTTCGCAGTAACCACCTTTGAAGGACAAGCCGTAGCAATCACCAGGGATACCCAGCTGGTAGTCCACACGGGTACTTTTGCGCGCTGGGATGGATACCGATGGACCAAATATCCAATCACTAAAAGTTGGTCTGCCCCACCCTGGTTGGCAGGCAACACCGTCATCGAAGATCTGCCGTTGGGAGAGGTAATTCGGGAAATAGAACGACTATACCGTGTATCCATCGACCTGAATGCAGACCCCGACCGGTCTTTTAGCGGAAGCTTCCCAAACTACGACCTGCAGGAAGCTATTACCATTTTGGAAGACAGAGCAGACCTTCGGGCTGATTATTTTGCGGGTAATTTTATTGTACTGGACTCCCTGCCCGAGGAAGGTTAGAAGACATCCCGCAGAATGGTATGAGCATGAATCGGAGGTAAGTTTTCGATGTGCAATTGGTAATAGCGAATGAACTTATCGAGCAATTGGTGGCGTACACTCCGGGGCATGGCAATCTCATGACAATGTGCCAGATCAGTACGCTGGAGTTGTGTGAGCAAGGCAGCCAATTCGGGCCCCATATATTGCCCGTGCAGGGGGGCCACTCCGGTAAATATTCCCTCCTGCATATCGAAGAAAGGACGATCAGCACTGTAATCTGTATCGGGCATAAACCCCAAATGTTCGCTTAGTTCCAACAGAAAGTGCAAATGGATATTCGCAATTCCCGTCGTGCACTGGTCGAGATGCACCAGGGTACTGGTCAAAAAAGCGTAAAGAGACTCGTTTTGCTCGCTGTTGCGAATGGTTTTTCGCGCCAGTTCTACAATAAACATGCCCACCGCTCCGCGGTGTACATCGAAAGGGACCCGCTGATAAATGTAATCAGTGCGCACTTCGCGCAGGCGATGCAGGTCCCGGTCATCCCGGTAATACATTACCAGATCGAGCTGCGACATGACCTGAAATAAATTGGCTTTTGACCGGGCACTTTTGGAACGCACCCCATTGATGATCGCCTTTTGCAAACCCAAAGCTTCCGTGTAGAGATCGACAATCACACTCGTCTCCCGGTACTTCATTGATCGAAAAACAATACCCCTCGTTTTTACCAGCATCTGTAACTTTTTCGAGTTTCAAAAGTACATATTTATAGAACGTCGTTTTTTACGACTCCCAACAAATGTTCACGCCCTGGCCTCGGCCGAGATCCAAACAGAAATTGGCTTTTTTATACCCCTTCCATATTTAAGCATTTTGCGAACATTCGCTTACGAATACCTTCGTACTACTTTTAAGGATCATTAACATTTTTTTAATGTTTTTTCGCGGATAAAAAGGGGGTTGAGGCGTTCTTAGATGCATCCTTTAGGTATTAAAAGAGTCTTTAAATACACAGATATACGGAAAACGGGGTACTATCACCCACCCCGCAAAAATTAACAAATAGTTGATACGCTTACCGGATCGTTTTACGATGTCCACGCGTTCAACAGTTCGAAGTCCCATTTATAAATCCATTACCCGACACCGAGCTTTATCGACTGTAGCTCCTAAAAAAACAACCATGAAAACGTTCGTATCCATGATTCTGTCCATGATAACGGTATTGGCCATGGCCAGTCAGCCGGACAGAATATTTACCTCCGATTGCCGGGATGCCTTTAGCGTTAACAATCCCGAAATTCCCGTTGAAGAGCAAGTAAAAACTGATCTTGTCAGTGGCCAGTGGTCCCAGGGAGAACATGTACAGGTATACTTTAACGAAGACGGTACATCCGACTGGCTCAAGCGCGAATCCAATGGTCAATGGTCCTACACCCAACACCACTGGACCGTGGAAAACACAGCTAACGGCCCCACACTGATTCTGCAGACCCCGGCACAGGTTCAACAACAGTACCTCGTAGAACCTACCTGTGATGGTGTCTCTTTATTCAGCCCGGATTACCAGGAGTCGATCGTACTCGGATACCAGCCGTTTGATCGTAATAATAGAAGTCAGGAGGTAACCCGCAGCGTATATGGCGAATGGGAACATACCCTCACTCCAGATCAACTTAAGGAACTCGACATCCTCGATGTACAAAATATGAACCACCAGCGTGCTCGCGTTCGTCTATACCTATCGAAGAACGGAACCTTCAGCAAAGAATTACTCTGTGCCTCGGCCAATATTTATTTGCGTGAAACCGGTACCTGGAAAGTATCCCGCGATGGTCAATTCCTGTTGTTCAATGACCTCGACGGCAGTCGGCTCCCCAATAGCCGCTGCATCCGCGTGAAATATCTGGAGCTGGATGAGATGGTTCTGGAGCAAGCCCTGGCTTTCGCCAAAACCGGCCGGCAGACAAGTACCCAGGATTTTTACTTTAATAAGCAATGACGTGCCAGGTGTCAGGTTTGAGGTGTGAGGTGTGAGGTTTGAGGTGTGAGGTATGAGGTTAGGTCAGAGGATACCTCAAACCCCAAACCTCAAACCTCATACCTGATAACTGATCCACTACCATTCCCACTCCCCGTCCTCATCGATAGGGGGCTGGCGGTAGGAGCGTTTTGTTTCCACCCGCTGCTTCTGACGTTCCAATACCAGCCGGGCCAGGCCCACATTGGCCAGTTCGGGTGCATTTGGATGCATGGCCAGAGCAACTGCTTCCTCCGAAACGTCCATGCGATACAAAGTACTGAATAGTAATTCAATATCGTGTTCGATCATCCAGCCGATGCGGTTGGCCAGCAAGTCCAGAAAGTCTACCTCCGATAGTGGATCCTCTTCCGGTGCATCCAACTCGAATTGTCGTTGAATGAGGGACTTCGTTTCGTATAAGGTCTGATCATCCATGGGGATGAAGGTACAAAATCAGGAGCGCGGAATAAGAAAATCATCTTTCACTTCCGCTATGGAACGTTTCCCGCTCAGTCGCATGGTCAGCTCAAAATCAGCCAGCAGATTGCGAATAACTGCTTCCACCCCCGTTTGTCCGGCAATGGCCAGAGCATAGGCATAAGGACGGCCAATGCAAACCGCCGACGCACCAAGGGCTAGTGCTTTGTACATATCCGCACCACTGCGGACACCACTGTCGAGCAAAAGGGTTACGTCAGGGCCAACAGCTTCTACAATTCTGGGAAGGGCTTCGATGCTCGAAAGTGCTCCGTCCACCTGCCGACCACCGTGATTACTAACGATCAGACCATCCATGCCGGCATCAACTGCACGCAGGGCATCATCGGGGTGCAGTATACCTTTTAAGATAATAGGTAAGCTGGTATGCTCTCGCAAGAAACTAAGCTGATCCCAATTAAGGGCCGGATTGGTGTAGGTTTGCACGAATGTACGCACCGCCTTCATAGGGCGGCCCGATCGCAGGTTTCCCCAAAAAGACCCCGGGTAGGTCCGCATCATCGTATACACTGACTTTAGTAAACTCAGACTCAGGCGTCGCTTCGGTTGGGGTGTATCGGGATCATCCTGGTATTCCTCTACCAGTCGCTGAAAAACCGGATCGCTGGTATATTGGGCAATGCCTCTGGCACGCAGGAAAGGTAAATAAGCTTGGTCCAGATCTTCAATCCGCCACCCCAGCATGGTGGTGTCGAGAGTGACCGTGATGGCCGAACAGCCACAAGCTTCGGCTCGCTGTACCAGACTGGCAACCAAATCATTCGATTTACTCCAGTACAGCTGAAACCACTTGGCGGTATTGGGCATGGCCGCTGCCGTATCTTCCATGGGAACGGAGGCCTGGTTGGAATATATATAGGGAATGCCGGTAGCTTCACAAGCCCGGGCTACAGCCAGGTCTGCTTCTGAGTGGACCATATCCAATACGCCCACCGGAGCCAATAGCAGCGGAGCGGGTAAGGTAGAACCAAATAATTCCGTTTTCATATCCGCCTGGGATACATCCCGCAACATACGGGGCTGGATACGCCAATGGGAAAAATCTTCACGATTAGTACGGATAGTCTCGCCTCTGCCAGCTCCTCCGGCAATATAGGCGAATGCTGACCGACTGGTATGGCCGCGGGCGGCTTCTTCCAGCGCTTCCAGATC
This sequence comes from Saprospiraceae bacterium, assembly GCA_030148525.1. Classification (GTDB taxonomy): domain Bacteria; phylum Bacteroidota; class Bacteroidia; order Chitinophagales; family Saprospiraceae; genus DT-110. Next base: position 8,325 of record JASBTH010000136.1, read on the forward strand.
AGTGGGGATGGGCGGTCGTTGACCACCAACGCCGCTTAGGTAAATCGAGCGTTGACGTTCAAGTGCTGACAGGTTTGACATAAATTTGGCTTTTCACGAAAAAGATAGGTAAAATCTGATTTCTGCCGAAAGGTGTGCTTTTATACCGACAATGAAGTGGTTTTACTACGCAGTACTTCGAGTCGAGTATATACTCGCGCGAAAAGATCGGGCAAAACCCGGACCTTTTCGGAAGCAGTATACTATCTTCCCAAACAGTACAAAATCGTGAGGTTAGGTGTAGATTATTTCGTAGAATGGCCATTCAACAGCCAACCTCACGGTACAAAGTAATTGGTATCAGGTATTTAGATTTAAGCAAGTCCTACTACCCTATACCAAATACAACCTAAGGTTGCAATCTTCAGTAATTTACCGAATTGCCAGACCCCAACCTTACGTTAAATACACAAGAACTATGGCAGAACAAACAACCGCTCTTACCCGCGATCAGGCACAGGATATCCTGACCAGCATGACTAAATCGGAGTCACTCCTATTACACGCCCGCACCGTGGAATTGGTCATGCGTGCCCTGGCCCGCCACCTGGGCGAAGATGAAGAGCTATTTGGCCTGACCGGCCTGCTGCACGATGCCGACTACGAGGCTTATCCCGAACAACACCCGAAAATCATTGTCCAAAAGCTGACAGACATGGGCGAGACTACCATTGCCCACGCCATTGCCGGGCACTACACCAAGTGGAATGTCCCCCGGAACAGTACCCTGGACAAGGCCATCGTGGCGGCCGACGAACTCACCGGCTTCATTTACGCTGCCGCCCTTATTCGCCCCACCAAGATCGAAGGGATGAAGGTGAAATCAGTCACCAAGAAACTAAAAACGAAAAGCTTTGCCGCTTCCGTCGATCGCGATGAGGTAGATAAAGGCGCTGAATTATTAGGCTGGGAACGCAATGAACTGATCGCCTTCATCATCAAAGTCCTTCAGGAGTATAAGGAGGAATTGGGGCTGACGGCATAGGGAAATCAGAGGTCGGAGGTCGGAAATCGGAAGGTAGAAACGGCTTACGGCTTACGGCTTACGGCTTACGGCTTACGGCTAAGTTTTTTTTTAGTCGGGATGTGGCAAATGGAAGAACTAAAAACTTGTCTGCTTTCTGGAGCAAATCCGATGCTGTTATGAATCGCAAAAAGCAAACCGTTTACCGTAAGCCGTGGGCCGTGGACCGTCCTAAATAAGATTCCCCTCCTCATCCCATTGCGCCACCTCATTACGGGTGGATACATCCAGGCATTTAGCGGTCCATTCGGGATCGTAGCCGACCTCGTATTTTGCGAGCACTTCGTCGGGTACGCCGTCCCAAACGTTGGCATAATTTCCCTGGTATTGCAGGTCTTCCTGGATGCCAATCTGGCTGGTGTAGAAACCGGTCATGGTCAGGAAGCGCATGAGATCGAAGAACTGATGACCAAAGGTCTCATCGGCGGGATCTTCGGGTGGGTAGGCGATCTGGTCGAGTAGTTGGGTGCGTTGTTCTTCCGTTGCTTCCGCAAAAACAACTCCGTTGACTGCACTGCATTGGGTATTCAGCCAGGCAATGCCGCCACGCAGCGGTAACTGATAATCCGGAATATCCTTTACAATAAACTCCATGAAATCGGGTACACCCGCTTCCAGGGCGGAGCCAGAGCGCTCATCGGCCGGAATGATCATGGTGGTCAGAATACCCAGCGTGGCCATTTCGGCCTCCGTGAAGAAGGTCTCCGACATCAATTCCTCATCGTGCTTCTTTTCGGCGGGGGTGCGGCCGTAGCCTTCGGCATTGGCATTGGGATCGGTAGCAGTATTCTCGCCGGTAGCTCCGTCGGGATTACAGGACGACAGGATGGTAGACCCGGCCAGGCCGGCCAAAAGCAGTGTTCGTAGGTGTTCGCGACGATCCATGATCAAATATTTTGTTGCTTGAGCTGTTCGATAATATGATCCGACATCCGCCAGGCTAAGGCCATGATGGTCCAGGTAGGGTTCTTGTCGGCCTGGGATACGAAAGGGGCTCCATCGGCCAGGAAGACGTTGGGCACCTCGTGCAGACGCTGGTACGAATTGGTGACCGATGTTCGGGGATCTTTACCCATGCGGGCAGTGCCCACTTCGTGGATGATCTCCCCGGGTTTATTGAGACCGTAATCATCTTCCGGTCCCGGCGCCTCGGTCAGATTAACGGCTCCCATGGCGTCGTAAATCTGTTGGAAAGTCTCGTGCATGTGTTTGGCCTGCTTACGCTCGTGGTCCGACCAGGTGTAGTTGAAACGCAGTACGGGAATACCAAATTCATCGACGGTATTGGGATCGATCTCACAGTAATTCTCGTAGCGGGCCACGGACTCCCCACGCCCCGAGATGCCCATGGTCGCTCCGTAGAACCGGCGGGCTTCTTCTTTGAGGCGTTTGCCGTAGCCGCCCACTCGCTCACCAACCAGCTTTTGCAGACGCGTATGCATACCGCCGAAACCATAGGAGGGCATACCCAGCCCACCCCATACTTCGAGGTGGTATCCGCGGGGAAAATCCAGTTTTTTATTATCGAGCCACCAGGGCGAATACACGTGCATACCCCCTACTCCATCTTCGTTGTAGTTGGTGGGCCGGTCCATCAGCGCGGGAATAAAGGCCATACTGGCACTACCCGTAGAATCGTGCAGGTAGTGTCCCAGCGTACCGCTGCCGTTGCCGAGGCCATCGGGATTCCGCGTATTTTTGGAGTTGAGCAGAATACGGGCGGTACTGCAGGCCGATGCAGCCAACACGATCACTTTTCCGCGGATCTTGTATTCCTGTCGATCTTCCTTATTGATGTAGGAAACGGCCGTAGCCCGATTTTCTTCATTTGTCTCCACGGTACGGGCCATGCAATTCACGAAGAGATCGATCTGTCCTCCTCCCTTCTGAGCGGGGAAGATCAGGCAGCTTCCCGAACTGAAGTCAGCATAAGCCGAACAGGAACGGGAACACTGACGACAGTAAAAACAGACACCCCGCTCTTCATTGATGCGCTTGGTGAGGATCGACAGGCGGGCCGGTATCACGGTAACGCCTGCTTCCCGTGCTCCTTTGATGTAAAAAAGCTCGTGCAAACGCGGTTTGGGTGGAGGCAGGAAAAAACCGTCCGGTTCATTCCGGATACCCTCTTTGCTGCCAAAGACCCCCAGCAGTTTATCTACTTTATCGTAGTAGGGTTTAACATCATCGTAGGTGATGGGCCAGTTTGCACCGAGGCCATCGATACTTTTGCGTCGAAAATCATCGGGTCCGAAACGCAGGGAGATACGTCCCCAGTGATTGGTGCGTCCGCCCAGCATTTGGGAGCGAAACCAGCGGAAATCGCTACCCTCCCGGTTGGTGTAGGGTTGCCCCTCGATATCCCAGCCACCGTAGGCCATATCGAAGTCACCGAAAGCGCGTTGGGTATTCGCGCCCCGGCGGGGCGATTCCCAGGGCCAGCGCATCTGAGTGCGGGTTTCCGGGTCGGCCGGGTCGAAAAAGGGTCCGGCTTCCAGGATGGCCACTGACAATCCTGCTTTGGAAAGTTGATTGGCAGCCATGCCGCCACCGGCACCGCTGCCCACAATGACCACATCGTATTCTTTCGTGGGTTTCTGTATTTGCATATCCAATCCGTTGTGGCCTCAATATACCATTTCAGGTTGGAAAGGTATACCTAATCATCATCGATAGGAGGTCTACTCCAATGCTCGCAGAATGGCATCCCGCTGAAGATGAGCCAACAAGCGCCCGGCTCGCAACAATAACTCCTGCTCATCTTTTTTTATGGAATACTTTGTAGCGATGGCGGTCAACAATTCATAAAGTATCTGACGGTCAGTAGGACCGAGGTCATATGGTTTTTGCCGTAAGGAAGTCAACAAGCGCGGGTACTCCTTTTTCGGATCAATTCGCGAGGGTGGGGGTGCTTCATTATCCCAAAGCAACACCTGAAATCCGAAGTAAACCATTTCGCCCCCCAGCGGCTCGATCAAATCTTCAAATTCCTTAGTGAGGATAGCTTTACGTGCGTAAAGCCCGCTTCCCGGCAAACTGGCGGCAACTTTCAGACTCCAAATAGCACTTTCGTTTCTGGAAAAGGTATTGATGTTATTATCGGCTTCGGCATCAATAACGAAAAGCACTTTGCGGGTGGTCGTTTCCTGTTTGAGAATATCTAGTGCCGTGTAAACCCCCAGATTATCACTCATCGCTCCATCCATTAAATGAAGGAACCGCCGATCGGGGTGATAGGATGATCGCAGGGTGGTATTTGAGATCAGCACCGGAAAACTGCCGCTCGATTTTATCCCTACCGCCAGTGGGATCGAAAACGGGTCAAAACCTTCATCGCTGTAATAGCGCCGCATGCGGTGGGAGTAACCGTCGATCTGATAAGCCTCCAGTACGTTGGGTACAAATGGGAAAATCCGGACGCCCATCACCGTGGAACTGTTGGTAATATGCATGGGTAACCTAGGCTGCCGGGCGCTCCCGGCCGGTACGAACAAGTCTCCCAGGGTCAGGGAATAGGGGTCGCTGGTATGCCTTCTGCGACGGTACCCCAATACGTGATTGTCGATTGCCTTTTCAAGTGCATCTCCGTCATCGATAGGTGTAAACAACAAGGCTATATTAACATTGGATTTAACCAGTGGCCAAACGTAGGATCGCTTGAGGTCATCACGGATAAACTCCTCCAGGGCGTCTTCCAATGAAAAGGTAGCGGCTTCTTTTTGCTGAAGCTGATCGTAGCGAGCTGAGAGGTAGGCCCCCGCAGCAAAGCCACCTCCGGAGACTGTAGAAAAATAGTCGACCTCATTGAGTACATTGTTTTTTGGCGAAAGCCCGATCTCTTCCAATCCCCAAAGAATGCCCATCCCGAAATTTGCAGCACGTGCACCACCTCCCGAGATGCAAAGCACCAATGCTAAATCCTCATCCTGCTCAGGCCGAAGCTGTACGGAACGGTATGAATCCAGCGCAATGGTAGGTGATGGCTCACCTTCAGCAATAAATTGGGAGCGATCAGGATAGATCATGCGACTGCAATTGCACCCCATAAATAGCAAAAAGACAAATCCAGGCCAGTACTTACCCATAGCAAAACTATTTGGAAAAAAAGGTACGCAAAAACAGCCGACCGGCAGGGCCGGCCGACTGTAGGATAAGATCACAGAAAATAGGTTTATGCCCTGCGGGCAGTTCGCTGATCCCCCGGGATCGCTTTCATTTGAGAAGATGGAGGGCGAAACAAAGGATCCAGATCAGCACACAGGCAAGCAGCCTGGTACCCCAAATAAAATACGATCAGAAAGGGGCTTTTAATGGCCAGCCACTGCTCTACATCCTCGTTTTGACGAATAAAGCAGATCAGAAATATGAAGGCCTCATAGGTCAATAAGCCACCAAATCGTTGGTAGGTTCGCAAGGATGAACTGCCCAAAATCCAAAAGTAGGGCAGAGCTACCAACGCTAGCTCCCAGGCACCGACACTAAATCCATATATGCTCAACAATCCTTGTATAGCAACGTAGCCTGCCAACACCTTCAAAGCTGCTCTTACGCGGTACTGTCCCAGAATATAGGCCCGCCGCTGGCCGACCCGACTTTGGTCGATCGGAGGAAGTGGTTCCGGTTCGTCCTCTTCCTCCTCCTGTACCGATAAACAAATCCAGTTCTTTAATTCCTGATGCAGATCAGGCGGCAGCGTACGGTCTTCCATAGGGTTAGGTTTATCCGGTGTGTTTGCTCCAACAAATATGCACCGCATCAGTGACAAATAGTGTCACTGGATAAGATTGGAATTTTGTAGTTTTCCGTTAAAAGTACCCCACATGCGTTTTGCTAATTTTTGCCTGCTGTTTTGCTCCTTCCTGATGACAGCCTGCCAACCTGAAAACCCGGAACAGCCCACCTCTGGTTCAGGCACCCAGGTGTCGTCCCTTAGCCTGTGCAGCAACGGATTGACCGTTGCCGATAGCCTGGCATACGTGCGCGGGGGAGGTTTGGCTTTTGGCCCGACCGAGGTAAATACTATCGACACCAGTCAGGTAAGCCTGCCCGAGGGAATGGTCTTCATTCCGGGAGGCACGTTCAGCATGGGTGGTGTCGATCCGAGGGGTCTTACCAATGGCGGGCGCGAAGCCTTTGCCGATGCTCGTCCTATTCACCGGGTAACGGTAGATCCCTTTTATATGGATGCTCAGGAAGTGACGAATGCGGAATTCGCCGCTTTTGTCGAAGCGACCGGTTACGTTACCATCGCCGAACAAAAGCCTACATCAGAAGAGTTCCCCGGCGTGCCGGAAGATCAATTAGTGGCCGGATCACTGGTGTTCACACCACCCCCCAAGGGATCCAATCCCAGCCAGTATGTACAATGGTGGCGTTGGCAACCCGGAGCCAACTGGCGACAACCTCAGGGTCCCGGAAGTACTATTGAAGGCAAAGGTGACTGGCCCGTGGTACACGTGGCCTGGGAAGATGCGGCCGCCTACGCCGAATGGGCCGGTAAGCGCCTGCCCACGGAGGCCGAATGGGAATTTGCGGCCCGGGGCGGTCAATCGGGCGAACTATACGCCTGGGGTAATCAATGGCAGCCCGACGGAAGTGCCATGGCCAACACCTTTCAGGGCACCTTCCCCACCGAAAATACGGCCGATGATGGTTTTGTGCGCTTAGCTCCCGTAGGGCAGTATCCACCTAATCCGTTCGGTTTGCAGGATATGGCCGGCAACGTTTGGGAGTGGTGTGCCGACTGGTACCACTACAGCTACTACCAAATGCTGGGGACCGATCAGGTTCACGTAAATCCCACCGGCCCCGACCAATCCTTTGATCCTACCGAGCCCGGTATGCGCAAGAAGGTGCAGCGAGGTGGGTCTTTTTTGTGTACCGATCAGTATTGTTCGCGCTACATGGTCGGTTCCCGGGGACGTGGTGAATGGCGTACGGGTAGTGATCATGTCGGGTTTCGGTGCGTTCGCGATGCTATCCCCGATGCCATCTAGGATGCTATCCCCGATGCCATCTGGGGGTTATCCACATTTTTAGCTAAGTTTTCCACAGTTTACCTGTGGAAAACTCATATTGCCTTAACCTTTCCACCATCCACAGCCAAACTCACGCCCGTGATATAACTGGCCGCCGGACTAGCCAAAAAGGCCACTACCTGCCCTATCTCTTCGGGGCGACCAAAGCGGCCCATGGGCACTTCTGCTTCCCATTGGGCTACGATCTCCTCGTACGTTTTCCCGCTGCGGTCAGCATTAGCCTGCAACAGAGATCGCAATCGCTCCGTATCCGTAGAACCGGGGAGCACATTATTCACGGTAATCCCGTCGGGGGCAACCTCGTGGGAAAGCGTTTTGGCCCAGCTCGCCATCGCTCCCCGGGTCGTATTGGACACGCCGAGGTTGGGAATTGGTTGATAGACAGAGGTAGATACAATATTGATAATACGCCCGTAACCACTCTCCCGCATACC
>JASBTH010000142.1 GCA_030148525.1 Saprospiraceae bacterium
CCGGGTAACTTATCAAGCTATGGGGATCAGAAGCGCTCCGTTCCGGGCAATGCGGTGCGGGAATAACGCTCTTTTACCTGTACGGAACGAACAGATAACTGATACTGTTTGCCGGGAGCGCGAAAGGCCCCTTCCTGCATAAATCGACGGATGAGCCGGGATATTTCATCGAATTCGACCAGGAATCCATCGTGCCCGTATTTACTGCTCACCTTTTCGAGACGTGCCCGCGGAATATGGTTGGCGATGGTAACCTGTTCGGATAGGGGGAAGAGCAGATCCGTATCGATCCCGATCAGCAAAGCACGGGCCTTAACCTGGTTCAGGGCCTTGGACACCCCTCCCCGGCCACGTCCTACGTGGTGGCTATCCATGGCTTTACTCAATCGCAGGTAGCTGTACAGATCAAAGCGTTTAGCGAATTTCTGCCCTTGGTACCGTTGGTAACTGGACGCCTTGTACTGATCGAATTTTTCGGTATCCTCCTCCGTTTGGGTAGCTGCATAGCCATCGTACGAGCGATAGGAAAGCATAGCGATGGCACGAGCTGCCTCGAGTCCTTTGCGCATGGCATCGGGGTGATCGCGATTTAGTGCCAGGCTGGCTTCAATGGCCATTCGCTGGGTCTCGTTGAAAGCGATTCCCCAGGGAGAATGCACGGCATTGGTAGCCATCAGGATAATCGTGTGGAATAAGTCAGGCTGCTCGATGGCCCATTCCAGGATGATCTGCCCCCCCATTGACCCGCCAAGTGCGACGTGGATACGCCTGATCCCCAAATGCTCGAGGAGTCGTTGCTGCACCTGCACCATATCCCGGATGGTAATTTCGGGAAAGTCATCACCGTACACCTCACCGGTTTCCGGATGGAGGGATGCAGGCCCGGTAGTTCCGTAACAGGACCCCAGGTTATTACTACAGATGATGCAGTATTTGTCGGGATCAAAAATGCGCCCTTCGCCTACCAACCCACTCCACCAATCGGTGGGATCAGCATTTCCGGTAAGGGCATGGCAGACCCAAACCACATTATCCTTTTGCTCATTCAGTGTTCCGAAAACCTGGTAAGCAATATCCAAGCCGGGCAAGGTTCCCCCCTGCTCAAGCTGCAACACCTCTTTTGAATGAAAAATGTGCAAAACAAGTACGGATTAAAAGAACGGAAACCCGGTCCGGGTTTCCGTTCGCTACTTTACAGATAATTACGATTTGGCGTTGGTCGACTTCCCGACTTTCGCAAAAGCCTGCTCCAGGTCCCCTTTGAGGTCGTCGATATGTTCGATCCCCACGGAGATGCGCAGCATATTTGGCAGCACACCGGCAGCAGCTTGTTCTTCATCGGTCATTTGCTGGTGGGTGGTTGCCGATGGCTGGATGATGACGGTTTTGGCATCACCAACATTGGCCAAATGACTTATCAATTGAAGCTCGTTGACGACGCTGGTAGTAGCCTCCTTATCCCCCTTGACGGTAAAAGACAACACCCCACCGAATCCACGCTTAAGGTATTTTTTAGCCCTGGCGTGTGCCGGATGACTTTCCAGGCCGGGGTAGTTGACCCACTCTACTTTGGGGTGTTTCTCGAGCCACTGAGCCAGTGCCAATGCATTATCAACCGTGCGCTCTACGCGCAGTGAGAGTGTCTCTAATCCCTGCAACAGAAGGAATGCATTAAAAGGAGCCATTGCGGGGCCGTAATCACGAAGGCCTTCGACCCGGGCACGGATGGCAAACGCTATATTGCCGAAGGGCCCGTCTACGCCAAATACATCCGCAAACACCAACCCGTGGTACCCTTCCGAAGGCTCGGAGAATTGGGGGAATTTACCGTTACCCCAGTTGTATTTCCCGCCGTCGACAATAACCCCGCCAATGGTGGTCCCGTGTCCGCCGACCCATTTCGTGGCTGATTCAACTACAATGTGTGCACCGTGATCCAGGGGGCGAAATAAGTAGCCACCCGCACCGAAGGTATTATCAACCACAAAGGGGATGTTATATTTTTCGGCAAGAGCCGAAAGACCCTCAAAATCGGGCACATTAAAGCGGGGGTTACTCAGGGTTTCACAGTAGATGGCGCGGGTATTCTCATCGATCAGTGATTCGTAATCCGCTACTGCTTCACCGGCCGTAAAACGGGCCTCGATCCCCAACCGTTTAAAGGATACTTTGAACTGATTAAATGTACCCCCGTACAAATTAGAGCTGGTAACGAAGTTCTCGCCCGACTCCAGGATATTGGTCAGAGCCAAAAACTGAGCTGACTGGCCGGAGGCGGTAGCGACGGCTGCTACCCCACCTTCAAGGGCTGCGATCCGTTTTTCGAAGACATCCACCGTTGGGTTCATGATCCGGCTGTAGATGTTGCCAAATTCTTTGAGCGCAAATAGGTCCGCTCCGTGTTGACTGTCCCGGAAGGTATAGGAAGTAGTTTGATAAATCGGCACGGCACGAGAGCGCGTAGTGCCTTCTACTTCTTCCTGACCGGCGTGTAATTGGAGGGTTTCAAATCGTAAGTTAGACATGGTATGTATATATTGAGTTGAATGAATCGTGGCAAATCGGAGGTCAGACCAGGTGACTCCTGGTACTCCCAATGCGTTTTCGCAGGGACGAACTTCCGGTTACCGCATGGGGCTCCGGGGAGATTTCGACCTACTTAGCACACAGGAGAAGTGCTACCTCACGGAAGGCATCAGCATAAAACAACAACATCGAAGTGTTGGAAATCCAATGCAGATTTCGCTGAGTGTACGTAATGAAGAAGAGAAAAAAAGTGCCATTGTGTTCCAGATTTTATCTTTCCAAAAAACTTTGGCAGGATTTGGCACCTTGTTCCGAATAGTACGGACCGGTTGCCAGGGTTTCGCAGAGCCTGTTCTCTCCACCCTTCTTTATAAAAACCTTCACTAATGAAGTGACGGGATCACAAAAGTACGCCGTACCGCGGAGATATGCAACCCTTGCCGGGACAAGTCAATTATGTACTTTTGCGCTTCATGATTTATGGTTCATTAATGAGCACACTATGAAAATTACTTTCAAACGCCTGGACGACGCTTTTCACATGGAGGCCACCAACGAAGCCGGTCATACCGTACAATCAGACGGATCGGAGCAAATTGGCGGACACAACCTCGGCATGCGGCCCATGGAAATGTTGATCAGTTCACTGGGATCCTGCAGTTCCATTGATGTGATCAACTTTCTGCGCAAGATGAGGCAACCCCTGCAGGATATCCGAATGGAGATTCAGGCTGAACGGGATGCCGATAAAACGCCATCGCTATTCACTACGGTTCATATTGCTTATCACCTGTACGGCGATCTGGATGCGGCCAAAGTGGAAAAGGCAGTAAGTATGTCGGTCGATAAATACTGCTCCGTCGCCCGTATTTTAGAAAAAACGGCGACTATTACCTGGAGTTACCAAATACACCCAACCTCGTAATTGAATGTCACTATGGCTGATCAGCACCGTTTTGAGACCAAGGCTATCCGGGGGCAGATGGACCGCACCCAATACCGGGAACACAGCATGCCCATGTTTCTTTCTTCCAGTTTTGTATTTCCCAGTGCGGAGGAAATGCGGGACACCTTTGCCGGAGAAACGGAGGGTATTATTTACTCCCGGTATAGCAACCCGAACACCGATGAGTTGATCGGGAAAGTATGTGCTATGGAAGGTACCGAAGATGGTTTTGCCACCGCTTCCGGCATGGCAGCTGTCTACGCCAGTATGGCGGCCTTCCTGGAACAAGGCGATCACGTGCTGGCCTCCAGGGCTGTTTTTGGGTCAACCCACCAAATCCTGACCCAAATCCTGTCAAAATGGGGTATCACTCATACC
>JASBTH010000144.1 GCA_030148525.1 Saprospiraceae bacterium
ATGTTCGGATCTACGTTTTCCGGAGGCAGGTCTATCGAAAGGCGTTTTGGTGTGCGCGATCCGGAGGATCAGCGCTCCTTTTACAAATTTTGGCAGAAAGCCAACAGCTCGTGCTCACCCAGAGGTGCGCCCATCAACTGAATCCCCACCGGCAGGCCGTTCGAGTGAGTGGCTAAAGGAATAGCCATGGCCGGAATACCCGCCATATTGGCCTGTACGGTAAAGATATCGGCCAGATACATGGCGGTGGCATCCTCCTGCTTATCGCCGAGTTTCCAGGCGGTGCCGGGAGAGGCGGGCATCAGGATAAAATCGTAGTTTTCCAGGATAGCGCGGGTGCGGTCGTAAATGAGGCGTCGCACCTTTTGCGCTTGCGCGTAGTAGGCATCGTAATAGCCGGCACTCAGCACGAAGGTGCCAAGCATGATCCGCTTTTTTACTTCGGGGCCAAAGCCTTCGGTGCGGCTTTTGCGGTAGGTGTCGAGCAATGTGGTAGCATCGGCACTGCGGTGGCCGTAGCGTACCCCGTCGTAGCGCGACAGGTTGGAAGAGGCTTCGGCGGTGGTGAGTACGTAGTAGGCCGGAATGATGGCATCGAGGTAATCAAAATCGACGGGCTCCACGGTATGGCCTTGCTCGCGCAACCGATCCACAAAGGCCTGGTTGTGGCGGGCGATCTCGGGATCGAGGTCCGGATGCTCAAAGGCCGAGGGGAAGTAGGCGATCTTTTTGGCGGAAGCCGGTAAATCCCTGGCATAGTCGGGGACCTCCGATTGGCTGGCCGTAGCATCGTACTCGTCGGGACCGGCCATGACCTGCAGGGTGCGGGAAACATCCTCCACCGAATGGGCGAGCAGGCCGATTTGGTCGAAACTCGATCCGTAAGCGAGCAGTCCGTGCCGCGAGATGCGTCCGTAGGTGGGTTTAAAGCCATAGACTCCGCAAAAAGCCGCTGGTTGCCGCACCGAACCACCGGTATCGGAACCAAGGGCCACCAGGCAGGTATCGGCCTGTACCGCTACTGCGGCACCCCCTGAAGAGCCGCCGGGCACATGCTCCGGATTAGCGGCGTTACGGGTAGGACCAAAGGCCGAATGGCTATTGTCGGAGCCCATCGCCATCTCATCGCAATTGGTACGCCCGATCACGATGGCACCCGCTTCGATTAATCGCTGCAGGGCGGTAGCCGTGAATTGGGATTCAAAGCCGTCGAGTATCTTTGAAGCCCCCTGTACGCCGTGGTCTTTCAGGCAGATCACATCCTTATGCGAAACGACCAGCCCGAACAGCGGGGGCAATTGCTGCGGATCATCGGCCAGTAGCTGGTCCTGTGCCTTAGCTTGCTGTCGCGCTTCATCCGCGTATACCTCCAGGTAGATATTCAGGTCGCGGGTCGCTTCGATGCGCTCCAGGTAATGGTCGACCACCTCGGCCACGATAAGTGAACCGCTGCGCAGTTGATCCTGAATACTGGTTAGGGAAGTGAAGCGTGTGGTCATAATTTTTAATGTTTAATTATGAATTTTCAATTCAGGTTGGCTCAACTAAAAATTAAACATTAAGAATTATCAATTAATTTATTAATGATTTGGTCCAGAGTGTACTCCGTCTGCTCCCCCGTGGCCATGTGTTTCAGGGCGAGCTGGCCGCTCGCCATCTCGTTGGAGCCGATGATTACCACGTACTCCGCATTGCGGTTGTTGGCGTACTTCATCTGTTTTTTCATCTTCACGGGGTCGGGGTAGAGCTCGGCGTTGATGCCGGCGGCCCGCACCTGGTTCAGGCACCGAAACGCATAGGTATGACTGGCGGGGTCGAAGGCCAGGAAGAGCAATTTGAGCCGCTCGGCAGAATCGGCGGGCCATAGCTGCAATTCCTCCAGGCAATCGTAGATGCGGTCGAAGCCGAAGCTTACACCCACACCGCTGGTGCCCTGCATGCCGAATACGCCGGTGAGGTCATCGTAGCGTCCGCCACCGCCGATGCTGCCCATCTTTACGCCCTCGGCCTGCACCTCGAAGATGCAACCAGTGTAGTAGTTTAGTCCGCGGGCCAGGGTCACGTCGAAGCTGACGGTATTCGTAGCCTCGTAGGTATCGAAGTAGTGGTGGAAGGTCTCCAGTTCGTTGATGCCTTTTTTGCCGATTTCGCTGTCGCTAAAAAAGGGCTTCAGCTCGTCGAGGGTTGTCACCTGGAGGATCTGCTCAATAGTATCGATGGCCGATTCGCTGATGTTGCGCTTGCGCAGCTCATCCTTCACGCCTTCCATGCCGATTTTATCCAGCTTGTCGATGGCGATGGTCATATCCATAAACTGATCGGCAATACCCGCTGCGTCGGCAATACCGGCCAGCACCTTGCGGTTGTTTACTTTGATGGTCACCGGCAGATTCAGGTCGCGGAACACCTCGTCGTAGATTTGCACCAGTTCGGCTTCGTTCATCAGGGAGTCGGAGCCCACGACGTCGACGTCGCACTGCACAAACTCCTGGTAGCGTCCTTTCTGGGGACGATCGGCCCGCCATACGGGTTGCATCTGGTAGCGCTTGAAGGGAAAGGGGATGTCGTTCTGGTGCATCACCACGAAACGGGCGAAGGGTACGGTCAGGTCGTAGCGCATGCCCCGCTTGGAGATACTGGACACGAGGGCCGCCGAATCTTTCGCTTCCAGGGCTTCCTGATCGGCTTTCCGCAAAAAGTCGCCGTTATTGAGCACCTTGAACAGCAGCTGATCCCCTTCGTCTCCGTACTTCCCGGTCAGGGTAGACAAGTCTTCCATGGAGGGCGTCTCGATGGGCTGGAACCCGTACTTCACAAACACCTTCCGAATGGTATCGAAGAGATAATTGCGGCGATTCACTTCCCGGGGGCCAAAATCACGGGTACCTTTGGGGATGGATGGTTTCATGGTAATTTTTAATGCTTAATTTTTAATTTTTAATTCCCCGGCTTACCTCAATGCTTAATGCTCAGTGCTCGGTGCTCAATGCTCGGTGCTTTCCCCGCTCGCCGAAGTCTTGGCGAAGGCGGGCCGAATTCTGATTTCTGATCTCTGATTTCTGACCTCTAACCTCTGACTTCTAAATCGCTGCCGTAAACTGCTTCAAAAAGCGGATATCGTTCTCGAATAAGAGGCGGATATCGCCGATGTCGAAGTTTTGCAGGGCGGTGCGTTCGATGCCCATGCCGAAGGCAAAACCGGTGTAGATTTCGGGGTCGATATCGCAGTTGGCCAGTACGTTGGGGTCAACCATGCCGCAGCCGAGGATCTCCAGCCAGCCGGTACCTTTGGTGAGGCGTTTGGTGCGCTCGGTGTCGGTGCCGAGGTAGACGTCCATCTCCGCGCTGGGCTCCGTGAACGGGAAGTAGCTGGGGCGCAGGCGGATCTCGATACCGGGACCAAACATCTCACGGGCGAAATGATAGAGCGTCTGCTTGAGGTCGGCAAAGGATACGCCTTTATCGATATACAAGCCTTCCACCTGATGGAACTGGCAGTGGGAGCGGGCCGAGATAGTCTCGTTGCGGTACACGCGTCCCGGGGCAATGATGCGAATGGGTGGCTGTGTGTTCGTCATTACCCGCGCCTGTACGCTGGAAGTGTGGGTACGCAACAGCATTGCGGTACTGTCCTGCAGGTAGTAGGTGTCCTGCATGTCGCGGGCCGGGTGGTCTTCCGGCGTATTCATGGCCGTAAAGTTGTGCCAGTCATCTTCCACCTCGCGTTCTTCGGCCACGGTGAACCCGATCCGTTCGAAAATGCGGATGATGCGGTTCATGGTGATGGACACGGGGTGGCGCGCTCCCACCTCGATAGGTTCGCCGGGAGCGGTGAGGTCGAGGTTGGCGGCAGCGGCTTCCTCGGCGGCCGCCTCGGCCTGTACCTTGGCGGCCTCGTATTTGGCTTCGGCCGCTCCTTTAATCTCCTTGATCAGGAGGCCAAAGTCCTTTTTCTGGTCGCCGGGAATATCCCGCATTTTACCCATCAAGGGCTTCACGATATTTTTCGATCCGAGAAACCGGATGCGGAATTGCTCCACCTCTTCGGGGGTAGCGGGGGAGGCGGCTTCAATCTCGGCCAGAATGGCTTTTCCTTCGTCGAATACGTTGGCCATGTGTTGCTTATTTTTTCAGGGGGCAAAGATAGGGAAAATGGTTCAAGGTCCATGGCTTACAGCCTAGGGAATGTGGTAGACGCTCCACGGCTTACGGCTTACGG
>JASBTH010000147.1 GCA_030148525.1 Saprospiraceae bacterium
ATCATAGTATTCGCAGCCCGCCTGATGCGACTGGATCCGGAAATGGCTGCGGTAGCCTCCCAGGCCAATGTTGGCGGCGGCACCTCTGCCCTGGCACTGGCTCGTAGTCGCGGACGAACCGACCTGGTGTTACCAGCGGTTCTGTTGGGAAGCCTGGGAAATGCATTGGGTACCTTCCTTGGTTTCTGGGCGGCGGAGTCGTTGTTGCCCATGCTGGGGTGAGAGGGCGTAGGGCGTGGCCCTCCTTCGTCCTTACGGACTCCGGCGGGCGGGGAGCGTCGAGCGTGGAGGGGACGTTTGCTGACTTCACTCCCACCCCTGAAGCGGATGGGCTTAAACGGCCCACTGCCTACTGCTGACTGAGAACTGCCTACTGGAGACTGGAGGGAAC
Organism: Saprospiraceae bacterium; assembly: GCA_030148525.1. Lineage (GTDB taxonomy): Bacteria > Bacteroidota > Bacteroidia > Chitinophagales > Saprospiraceae > DT-110. Next base: position 392 of record JASBTH010000147.1, read on the forward strand.
GCAGGGACTTGAGGGACTCACATCATGATTACACTCATTAACTGGGGCACCGCCAATTTACTAATGGCACTAGTGACCCTATGCCTGATCCTGATTCCTGCTATAATGCTGTACATTGCTTTTCGCAAGCACAAGGGAGCAAATGCCAACAAGGAAGAATATGAAAAAGAGCATCCGGCTGTATAACGAAAAATCCCGCACGGTCATCGACGGTGCGGGATTGCTGCAAAAAGCCGGGCGAGTTTGGTTAGGGTAAGCCCGGCATGATCCTTTTACAATACTGAAGGAATCGCCTCCGGGTTGACAAGTTCTAACAACCCGAGATCCAGGCGGCGCATGAAACTACGTCGCGGGAACTCACACGTACGGCCAGTGTCAACGAACTGGACCAATACCTTGTGGGGCATCATCTGCAGCAGCTTCACTTTTTTGATTCCATCATTCATAAGTATAAAATATTTGTGAATATTAAACACCTAAAACTCCACTGGCTAGGCGGGAAAAGCCTACAGCTTCTTGGAGGTAGGGTGTCATAAATGCCATTTTGAGCGGATCGGCTGTTGGCAGCGCAAGCGCGCCACATAGATTGGTTGAGAAGTATTCATGGGACTAGTCGATAAGAAAAAACGACTTTACAGCCCATACCGCAGTGCCTCAAATATAGGCATTTTTTTGGTCTTTTGCAAATTGCTGACAGCCCTGGAATCAATCAACATACTGATAATGAATGATGGAAAAGTGAAGTCAAACCAATCCTTTGGGCTCGGGTTGGTTTGCCAAAGAATGAGCAACTTCCTAAAATTCTGGCGGTATAATATTTTTAAAGTGCCCGTTCATTTTCACGCGTTTGCGCAGGCGATTGGACTCCTTTACCATGGGAATGAACTGATCCAAATGAGCAAGCATAAACTGTTGGCGTTCCACCTCGTTGGTGATACACAGAAAATTGTATTCCTGCTCCAGCGAAAAGCCTACGTGGTGAGCCAGTGAATACGTAGTGAATTCTTCCGGATTTTCCGGCAATTCCTTTTGAATGTTCAGGAGGTCAAACAAGGTGCGTACCCGTTCCAGAATTTGCTGGCCCGACACCACGTCCCCCCGTGTTGTCACCGGAAGGTCCTGGATGGAAGCACCGCTGTACAGTTTACCAGGCACAGGATTATACAATTCGGTGATCCGAAAAAGGCTTACTCCCTCAGTTCGCACGTCCATTTTACCATCCGGATAGGTTTTTTCGATCCTGGTCAGGCGCACTTTAGTTCCTACCTGCATGATCTTCCCATCGATAAAAGCCGGAATACCAAATAGTTGCCCCGACTTTTCCGACTCTTGAATGAGCTGGCGGTAGCGTGGTTCGAAGATGTGCAGATTGAGTGGTTCGTCAATGAATACTACCAATTGTAAAGGAAATAAAGGGAAAATGGACTCCATGAATATTTAATAGCATTAGGTACAAAATCGTAGATAAAACAAGATAATGATAGATCGGTTTGGGTGATTCCAAAAAATGCAGTCAGATTACGGTCATAGTCAGCTTGGAAGTTCTGCGAAATAAAAAAGGCCCCTAACACCTGAAAACAGTCCGCTTATATTATCTTGGAAGGGAAACAATCGCAATCAACCCAAAGAACATGTTGTACCTGAACCGCCCTTCCCAATGGCTCACGGCCGTTGCCTTTCTACTGATGATTTCTGCCTGCAGCAAAAAAAGAACCGATGTACAATCCATTGCTGCCGTCAATCCCTATGTGTTTGCCTACACAAGCGGGACTATCTCCAAAATAGCCCCCATCCGCATCGAGCTCACACAGGACGTAGTAGCCGCCGATCAAATTGGTTCGGCTGCCGCCAAAAACTGGCTGCGCTTTTCGCCCTCGGTGTCCGGGACCCTGACCTGGGAAAACCGTCGTACCCTCTTTTTCCAACCCGAAGAACCACTGAACTCATCCACTACCTATGAAGCCACGCTGGATCTCAGTGACCTTTTTGCGGAAGCGACCAGAGAAAACCGGTCATTTGCTTTCGAATTCAGAACCCGCGATCAATACCTGCAAGTAGATATCGAGGGTTTACAGGCAGTACAACTCAATGACCTGAGTAAACAAGAATTACTGGGTACTGTATTCACGGCCGACCAGGCCACCGAAGCCAATGTGGAGTCTTGCCTCCAGGCAAAACAGGGTAACCGAAACCTGTCGGTCCGCTGGGTTCACTCGGCCGATGGCCGGGAACACAGCTTCTCCGTTGAGGGCATCGAACGAACTGAGGATCCCCGGCCCGTAACTGTAAACTGGAACGGAAACCCCATCGGCTCCGGCGTAAAAGATTCGCGGAGCATCCAGGTTCCTCCTATTGGGGAGTTCTCCCTGCAATCGGCGGAAGTAGTGGCGCGGGACGGACAGTACCTGCAATTGCGTTTTTCCGATCCCATCGATAGCGAGCAAAACCTGGATGGGCTTATTTCCATCCCTAACTACGGGGGAGACTTTCGGTTTCTTACTGATAATAACACCATTAAGGTATACCCATCCAATTCCATCAATGGCGTCGTTCAGATACGCATCAGCGAGAACATCCGCAATATTGCAGGCACCCGACTGGGCACGACCGCCAACCGAACAGTGGAATTCGCCGAGATACGCCCCCAGGTACGGCTGGTTGGAGAAGGAGTCATCATGCCACAAACCGAAGGACTGCTATTCCCCTTCGAAGCGATCGGCCTGAAAAAGGTAGTGGTGGAGATCTTTAAAGTGTACAATAATAATGTACTGCAATTCCTGCAATCCAATCAGTTGAACGGATCGTCCAATATGCAGCAGGTAGGTAGTATCATCCGTACCGAAGAGGTCGATCTGGCTCAATTAAACCCGGATGCTTCCGGTACTCGCTGGACTCGCTATGCTCTTGATCTCAAGGATTTGGTAGCCCAGGACGACAAAGCTATTTACTCCATTCGCATCGGTTTCCGTCCGGAGCACGCTGTGACCGATTGTGCCGCCCAGGCGGCTTCCCGCATTTCTTTCCAGGAAAACTACGGTTACTACAACAACGGACTCGATCCGAACGGGCAGCAAAGCCTCATGGACAGCTGGTACGGCATCATGGGGTATTACAATGATTATTCCTACGAAAACCGGGAGGACCCCTGTTTTCCGGAATACTATAATGCCGACCGGTTTGTAAGTCGCAACGTCGTCGCCTCCAACCTCGGGTTGATTGCCAAAATGGGCACGACCAATGAAATAACCACGATTGTCACTGACTTGCGTACGGGAAAATCCATCTCCGGCGCCACCGTCCGCGTATTTGACTACCAACAGCAACCTATAGGTACAGCAACATCTAATGGCGAGGGCATAGCCATGGTTTCCCTGGATCGCAAACCTTTTATGCTGGTCGTTCAATCGAACGATCAGACTGGCTATTTGCGGCTGGTGGAAAATGAGGCTCTGCCACTGAGTCGTTTTGAGGTGGGCGGGCAGGAAACACAGGAAGGCCTCAAAGGATTTATGTACGCTGAACGCGGTGTATGGCGTCCGGGCGACACTGTCTTCTTGCAGTTCATCCTCGATGATTCAGCCAATCCACTACCCGACCAGTACCCTATTCAGTTCGAGGTGGTCAATGCACGGGGACAACGTCACCTGCAACGCACGGTTGTAAAGCAGGTTGGCAAAATCTATCCGCTGCATTTTACCACGGCCAGCGATGCGCCTACGGGCTCGTGGCGGGCTATCGTAGAGGCTGGTGGTGCCAAATTTGAGCGCACCCTGCGCATCGAAACGGTCAAACCCAATCGCCTGGAAATCGATTTGGACGTTGGTTCCGAACTGATCATCGGTCAAAACCCCATTTCGGTTGACCTGGAAGCCAAATGGCTGGTAGGAGCCCCGGCTGCAGGCCTGAAAGCCCGGGTGGAAGCCCAGCTGATCCCCACTCGTACCCGTTTCGACAACTACACCACCTTTTCCTTCGATGATCCCGCACGCCAATACCAGCAGAACGAAGCCACCATGCTTTTCGATAATACCCTGAACGGCTCGGGCCGGGCGACCTTCACCTGGGAATTGCCCTCCGACGATAGTGCGCCCGGCATGATGCGGGCGGCCCTGCGGACTCGAGTGTTCGAGCGTGGTGGTGATTTCAGCACCGATAGCTATTCGGTGCCCTACTCGCCCTACCGGGTCTACGCCGGAGTGGAAATCCCCCGCAACCGCTACCAGGAACCACGTCTCGAAGTGGACGAAGAAGGCACCCTGCAAATCGTCACGGTCGACCCCCAGGGACGACCGGTCGGAAGCCGGTCCGTTACGGCACGCATGTACCGCGTAGACTGGCGTTGGTGGTGGGATGACGGCTACGATAATATGCGCCGGTTCAATACGGGCTCGAACTACAGTCCCGTTGCGAGCACCCGGTTGGTAACGAATGCCCGGGGGCAGGCGCAATGGACTCTGACTCCAGAGGATTGGGGTCGCTATTTTGTCCGTATCTGCGATGAAGAAAGCGGACACTGCACCGGCGATTTCCTCTACGCCGGTTATCCCTGGTATGGTGACGATAATAATGTACAACGCCAGCAAGCAGCTATGCTAAATTTCAGTGCTGACCAGGAGACCTACGGCGTAGGTGACCAGGTAACACTCACCATCCCGAGTGGCCAGGCCGGCCGCGCCCTGGTGACCATTGAGAACGGAAGCGGTGTGGTAAAATCGTTTTGGCAAGCTTCGACCGAGGGCGAAAACACCATCAGCTTTACTACTACGCCCGATATGGCTCCTAATGTCTATGCTCATGTGGCCCTGATTCAGCCACACCAGCAAGTGGAGAACGATCTGCCGATTCGCATGTACGGAGTACTGCCGATAAAGGTGGAAGATCCGGCTACTGTACTGAATCCCGAAATCACCATGCCCGATGAATTACGCCCCGAAGGAACCTTCACCGTCGAGGTGAGCGAAGCGAACCGCAATGCCATGTCCTATACCCTGGCTATTGTCGACGAAGGCTTGCTGGGGCTAACGCGTTTCCAGACGCCCGATCCGCACGGACACTTCTACGCCAAGGAGGCCCTGGGCGTTCGCACCTGGGATTTGTACGATCAGGTGTTAGGGGCCACGGGGGGCGACTTGTCGAATATTCTCAGTGTCGGTGGTGACGGCGCAGTCGATCCATCGGCTGCCAAACCCGAAGCCAACCGCTTTGAGCCGGTAGTAAGGCACCTGGGACCCTTTAAACTTAAGAAGGGCAAAACGAATAAGCACGAAATCACCATGCCCAATTACGTGGGAGCGGTCCGCGCCATGGTAGTCGCACGATCGGGCAAGGCTTACGGAAGAGCTGATAAGCGAGTCCCGGTGACTAATCCGCTAATGGTCCTCGCTACCTTGCCCCGGGTTTTGAGCCCCGGTGAGACCCTCGACTTACCCGTCAATGTATTCGTTAATGATCCGCGGATTACCAATGTGACGGTCAATGTATCCGATCCCTCGAACCTGGTTTCCCTGCCCGAGGGGGCTTCCCAACGGGTTTCCTTCCGCGGTGCCGGTAATCAGCTGGCAGCCATCCCCCTGCAAGTGGGTAATCGTACGGGCGTTGCCCGCATACAAATACATGCCGGCGGCAACGGCCACGAGGCCAGTCAGGAAATCGAGATTGAAGTTCGCAACCCGAACCCATACCAAACAGAATCCGTCGCCTCCGTGGTGGACGCTGGCGAGACCTGGTCTCCCGAATTTACACCCATTGGCACGGTCACTACCCGTCAGGCTTATCTGGAGGTATCCAATATTCCGCCCATGAACCTCGGCAAGCGTATGAACCAACTGTTGCGCTACCCGTACGGTTGTGTGGAGCAGACGGTATCGGCAGTATTCCCGCAATTATACGCGGATCGCCTGATGGAGTTGACTGATGAACAAAAGCAAGGTATTCCCGATCGGATTCAGGCGGCCATTCAACGCCTGCAATCCTTCCAGGGCGCAGATGGTGGGCTCGCATACTGGCCGGGAGGCAGCAACCCGAACACCTGGGGCACGACCTACGCCGGCCATTTTATGGTCGCAGCTCAGGAAGCCGGATACCGCATTCCACCTTCCCTGCTGAACGACTGGAAGCGCTTCCAGCAAAAAGCGTCCCGCGAATGGCAACCCGAATCACCGAACCGGTCGTCCTTTGCCAAAAGGCAAAATGAACTGGACCAGGCCTACCGCTTATACACCCTGGCCCTGGCCGGCTCGGCGGACCTGAGCGCTATGAATCAATTGCGGGAACAGTCCTCCCTGAGTGCTGCCGCCCGCTGGCGACTGGCTGCCGCGTACGCGCTGAGCGGAAAAGACAATATCGCCAGTGACCTGGTGGATGCTCTGGACCTGGAAGTGCCCGAATACCGGGAATTGAGCTACACCTACGGCTCTACCCTGCGCGATCAGGCAATGTTACTGGAGACGCTGGTACTGCTGGAACGCGATGA
>JASBTH010000181.1 GCA_030148525.1 Saprospiraceae bacterium
ATTTCATTAAGATCATATCGGTTATGGAAGCCACGCGCATTTTGCGCCACGCTTCCCCGTAATCGTGGTTCTTTCGTATCATCAGGTCCCGGGTAGCTGACAGTTGGGCATCGTATCGTTTGAGGGCTTCCTCGGGGGGCAACTCGATTTCCTCCAGGGGGTTCGCCCCTTCTTCCAACTGGATCAGGGCCATCAGACCGTAATTGATGATCGCCCGAAAAGCTTCCTCCGGCGGTTCATCTACCTGAGCTTGACGCACCTCCTGCAGGGTGCGGATGCGTCGTGCTTTGATCATGATCTGATCGGTCAGGGATGATGGACGCAGTATTCGCCAGGCCGTTCCGTAGTCCCGGGTTTTCACCGCAAAGGTGGACCGGCAGTCATCGGCAATGGCATCATATTGTTCCAGGGTTTGCTCCACGGACGATTTTTTTTGCAAATATACCAAAAGGCCATTGCTTTCACGAAGTTGGTAAAAAAAGACCATTGCTGCTCCCAATGACTTGTTAATGCATATATCTTTGGGCCCCATGGTCTATTTGATCCTCTCCATATTATGCTCTACGGCTATTGTACTCATCTTCCGGATGTTTAGTCGCTACGACATTCACAACCTGCCAGCCATTACCGCCAACTATTTGGTCTGTGTGCTCTGTGCCTGGGCTACCCTGGGCTCATTCCCCTTTAATACTAATTCCATTTACGAGGTTTGGTTCCCCTATGCCCTGGTGCTCGGCGGGGTTTTGATCGGTGGTTTTACGCTGATTGCGGCTACTGTTCGCACTTTTTCGGTCACTGTGGGAGCAGTCATGCAAAAAATGTCACTGGTCATCACCGTGGTCTATACCATTCTCGCCTATGGCGAATCGGTTTCTGTTCTTAAAGTGACGGGCATACTGGCCGCCTGCGGTGCCATTGTGCTGATAAATAGTCCGGCGAAGCAGAAACGGTCCGACGTTCCTTCCACCGATAAGCCCTGGTACCTGTTCCTGATTCCTATCGGTGCCTGGGTATTGAACGCAGTGTTGGAGATTCTCCTGTTCCGGGTCGAGCGGCTGACTGGCGAGAACGCGAATCTGGGCTTTTTAGCCACCTTTTTCCTGACGGCGGGTGTTCTCGGCACGTTGCTCCTACTTTTTAATACTTTCTTTAACCGGTTTTATCGTTCTTCTGCCTTACGGCAAAAAAACGCAGTACGGGGACGCGACATCCTGGCGGGAGTCATATTAGGAGTGGTCAATTTCGGCTCTCTTTATTTCTTGCTCCGGGTGATCGGCCTGGGCTGGGAAGGCTCCGTGGTTTTCCCCGTCAATAATGTGGCTATTATTGCCCTGTCGGCTGCTTTTGCCGTATGGTTCTTCCGCGAACGCCTGAATTCGGCCAACTGGTGGGGATTGGCCCTGGCCGTGGCGGCCATCGGACTCATCGCACTAACTCGCTAACCTATGGAACAACCCGTCTCTTACCGTACTCTTCGCGCTGAAAGCTACGGTGAATACCGTGAAAAAGGCTCTAAATTTCTGGCCTATGCCTTTCCCGTCTACAACGAGGAAGACATCCAGAAAGCCCAGGCCAAGGTTCGAAAAGCACACGCGAAGGCCCGCCACCACTGTTACGCCTGGCGTCTGGGCCTCGACGGTAACCAGTATCGTGCCAACGACGACGGGGAACCTTCCGGAACGGCGGGCCGCCCCATCCTCGGCCAAATCGATCGCCTCGAACTCACCAATGTACAGGTGATCGTAGTGCGCTACTTTGGAGGCACCTTGCTTGGTACTTCCGGCCTGATCCAGGCCTACAAAGCAGCTGCTGCCGAGGCGCTTGACACTGCCGACATCTGGGAGCGCCATTTGGAGGACGTGTACCGGTTGGTGTTCGATTACCAGCGCATGCCCCTGGTTATGGCCGCCATCTCCAATCTCGGGCTAAATGTAATCGCTCAGGATTTCGGGAACAGCGGCCAAATGGATATCGCCATACTAAAAGCCGAAGTGTCCCCTACCCTGCTGAAACTAAAGGCCCAGGTCGCCGAAGTGTACGAGGAGGAAGTCGATGGGCTGGAGGAAATCGAAGGGTTTGAGGTGGCGTATTTGAAAACTATATAAAAGGCCTGCGGACCTGACCCGGACTGAATAGCATTGACCGGGTTTGAAACATATATCGTAAAGTATGAAGTTAGAGATCAGAAGTCGGAGATCAGAAATCAGAGATCAGAGGTCAGAGGTCAGAGGTCAGAAGTTGATCTGGTCCATAGACCTTGGCCTCCGGACCAATTCTTACGCCCCATTACCCCGGAGCGAGGACCACGCTCTGCCAGAACCCGCAGATAGCCCCATGCCAACAAAGGCAACATGAAATGCGGTAACCGCACCAAAAACTCAAAAATGGTCTGATGGATCGTGAGCCAGAACAGATGGTTGGGAACCAGATAGGTAACCGGCCGCGCCAGGGCCGTAACAAAGCCCCAAAAAGCACAATAGAGGAATGCCAGCCGGTCGGCCTTTGGGACAAAAAGTAAGGCTGCCGCCAATAGATCGAAGATACCGGCTACGTACAAAAAGTCTTTCGACACCTCGTCGGAGGTCCCCAGAATGGTGTTGGTCATGTACACAAAATTACCCGGTACCGGGAAGTACCCCATCGCGTACAAGCCATGCCCGGTGAAGGTGAGGGCGATCGCCACCTTTGCCGTCAATAACCAGAAAGCATCGCGGCCATTCGTCTGCTGCACCCACACCGCCAATAAGGGCATCAGGATCTGCGCCGAGTGTTCGATCCACTGGGCCGATTGGTACCCCATGTTCAGGTATGAGCAGGCTCCGTAAAACATCAATCCAAAAGAGGAAATGATGGCCAGGCTCCAGGATATTTTTGCCGAAAGGCGATTAAAAAACAGAAATACTATGGCCGTTGCTAACCAAATAAAGCCCATCACCCGTGTGTAAATGCGGATGCGCTGATCGGCCAAATGACTGTTGGTGAAATCGAGCCACAATTGATCGGAAAACAAGCCCTGCCAATAACCAAAGAGGGTTTCATCCAGAAAAAAAGCCCGGTACGGACCCTCAAAGAATACATGCTGATAACTGCGGCCAGCCAGTGCCAAAGCTGCACTGAGGAGGAACAAGGTACGAATCAGGCGAAGTGACATGAAAAATAGTATTTCATAAAAAAGTATCCTTTAAAAATATCCCCACAGCCATTCTCTTCTCACGTTTTTCGTGTAAACTTTCTATTATTTTTAATTAACAATATGATAAACCACTAGAATAGTCAGTGAATCCGGGCCAGCTTAATTTAAGGGTCTTGTTTAATACAATTTCCTTATGAAACAGCTCAACCTCTTTTGGCTTTTACTCGCCCTTCCGCTTTCCCTTTTTGGAAAAACTGAAAAATACCGCCTGATTGTTAACGACGATCCGGCTACTACCATGACTATTGGCTGGAACCAGGTCTCCGGCCATAGTGTGGCCCTCTTTTACGATGAGATCGACCACGGTCAGGATTTCTCCTCCTACATTAATTTCAAGCTGCCCGACCGTACCGTCAAGTACAAGGGTATGAATAATTATTTCGCTCGCCTGACGGATCTCAAACCGGCCACGAATTATTATTTCGTAATCGTGGATAGCGAGGGAGTCAGCCAGCGCTTCTGGTTCCGTACCTTGTCCAACGACCCCAACGTACCCCTATCAATCATTGCCGGTGGGGACTCCCGCCGCTCCGGCTCCGAAACGACGCCCCACGAACCACGCATCAAATCCAATAAAGTAGTACAGGCCATACGCCCCGATTTTGTGGCTTTCGGAGGGGATTACACCGACAAAGATACCGACGGGCAGTGGCAAACCTGGATGGACGACTGGCAGTATACTACGGGTACCGATGGGTTAATGATTCCTATCCTTCCCACCCGTGGAAACCACGAACGTAATAACGAGGTAATGGTGAACCTCTTTGATGTGCGACAGAACGATATTTACTACGCTATCACTTTTGGCGGAAGCCTCCTGCGCTTCTACACCCTCAACGTGATGATCTCCGTCGCGGGGAATCAGTCGGGATGGTTGCGTCAGGACTTGCAGGAAAACGATGACCAAACCGCCTGGAAACTGGCCCAGTACCACTACTCTATCGCTCCGCACCACAGCGGTAAGAGCTACCAGACGCCCATGTATCTGCACTGGTCGTCCCTCTTCCACGAATTTGGCGTACAGTTGATCATCGAGTGTGATGCCCACGTGGCTAAGAATACCTGGCCCATTAGGCCCTCTTCCGAACCGGGGCAAGACCATGGATTCGTGCGCGATGACGAGACCGGCAGCGTATACGCCGGCGAAGGCAGCTGGGGACTCATCCGCAATGCTGACGTAGGTTACGACTGGACCCGCGAAAAGGGAAGCTTTACCCAGGTAAAATGGATTCAGGTGACCTTAGACTCCCTCATGGTCTACACCATTAAATCGGCATCCAGCGAACCTACCGAGACCACTACACCGGACGACCGTTTCCGTCTGCCCGCCGGACTCGATCTGTGGGTCACCGAGAATGGCGACCATTTTGTGATCGACCGTCCGGACCCGGGCTATAACCCGCTGACAACCTCGACCCGCGCACCTAAACTGACGGCAGCCAGCTTCGTAGAGAAACTGTTCCCTAACCCGGTAAATGGCGCCCTGACCATTGAACTCAAAGATGCCCGCCAGACCGGTTACCAGGTATTCAGCGCTACCGGACAGGAAATGATGAAGGGGGTATTTAACAGCAACCGCCATACCATCCGGACCAGTCAATTACCCGCAGGTGCTTACTTCTTGCGCCTGTGGCGACGCGATGATAATACTTTCCAGACCGAGCGATTTATCAAGGAATAAACACCTATCAACTGACTAATCCACCTGAGCGAGTGCCACCGGGCACTCGCTTTTTACTTATCAACTAACACTACCTACACATGCAACGAGTTTTACTTACATTAACCTTGTTACTGGCTGCCTGGTGCCTCCCGCTACATGCACAGGTGGGTCTGACCTCCACCTACGTCGTTCAGGGCGGAAGCGATGATGCCGAGGAAAAAATCAATTCCGGAGCTATGGACATTGCCAGCTCCGATCTGGAGCTGGTTCAGGAATCCTCCGAACAACTCATCGGATTGCGTTTTGCGGGTATTCAAATCCCCCGTGGAGCCACTATCAATTCTGCCTTCATTCAGTTTACGGTGGATGAGACCGATGATGTACTGACCAACCTGATCTTTGAAGGCGAATTGACGGCCGATGCCCAGCCCTATTCACCAAATGCCTTTGATATTTCTTCGCGTACGCGCACAGCGACGAGTGTTAACTGGGACTCCGTTCCCGCCTGGACGGAGACCAATGTAGCTGGCCCCGACCAGCGTACTCCCGACCTGTCGGCTATCCTCAACGAACTGATCAGTCAGGACGGATGGGAATCCGGTAATGCGATGGCCTTCATCATTAGTGGTTCCGGTAAGCGTACCGCAATCTCTCAGAATAAGGGGGACGATTTCCCCGCTCAACTGATCATCAATTACGATACGCCCGACTTTCCGGTAGAGTCTTTCCCCTTCGGCGCGAACAGCATCTGGCGTTTTAACGACGAGGGAGAAGCTCTGGATACGGTAGACTGGACTACCCTTGCCTACAACGACAGCACCTGGGCCTTCGGCAATGCCAAGTTTGGCTACGGAGATGACAACGAATCCACCACCCTGGACTTCGGGCCCGATCCCGACAATAAATACCCGACCTATTACTTCCGTAAGATGTTTACCGTAGAAGATCCAAGTATGATCGACTCCATCACCCTTAGCCTCTTGCGTGACGATGGTGCCGTGGTTTACCTGAATGGGGAAGAAGTCCTTCGATCCAATATGCCAGAAGGAGAGATCACCTACAATACGCTGGCGAGCGATGCCATCAGTGGAGAGGAGGAAAATCAGTTCATCGATTTCAAGATTCCCTCGAATTTAGTGGCCGGCGAAAACATCATCGCAGTAGAGGTGCATCAGGGCTCGGCAAACAGCTCTGACCTGGGTTTTGATTTGTCGGTGACGCCCGAAGTAACCCTGCCTCCGGCGATTCAGTTGATCCACAACTCACCGGATCCTTCCCTGGCTTTTGTGTCTATCTACGTGGATGCGTTTAGCCTGGGTAATTTTGTCAATTTCACGGGATCAACGCCGGTACCCTTCCGGGCCGCTACGGAATACGTAAATGACCTGCCGGCGGGTACCCACCAGATTGCCATTTCACCCTTTGGCCAGGAGGATTTCGAATGGAGTGCAACCTCCATTACCCTGGAAGACAATAAACGCTATATCGCCATCGCCAGTGGTGTGCGCGAACCAGCACTCTTCGATACCACCATTAACGCACCGGAAGACCTGGCCTTTCAAATCCAGCTCGCCGAGGTTCCTTTCGACGAAGAAGTCAGTGACGGTGAAGCTTTCCTGCTGCTCGATCACGGCACTCCTGACCTGCCCAACATCCGCCTGATCGCACCGGGCGTAGGCGATGCCACCGCTGACCTGCCCACCGGCCTGCCTCTTAATTTCCCGCTGCTGGGTGGTGAAGTGCCGGCTTTCAACTTTCCGTTGGTGCAGGTCACCAATAACGAGGCCAACGAGATCTTTGGTGTCTATAGCCTGCAACTGCAACCGTTCAGCGGCCAGGTAGTGACCATCGTTACTTCCGGATTCTTTACCGCGGAGAACAACACAGGCATAGCCGATCCGAACTTTGGCACTTTCTTTATTCCCAGTGCTGGTGGATTTTTCCTACCCCTTGCCGAGCCGCTGCCACCGGTCGATGGTACCATGGAGATCATACATGATTCACCCGACCCTGAACTGGCTTCCGTCGATATATACCTGAATGGAACTCTGGCGGCCGAGGGCCTGAATTTCCGCGAAAGCACCGGTCGCTTTGATATTCCCGCCGGTGTTAATCGCCTGGCAATTGCTCCTGCCGGTACCGTGGATACCGCCTGGTCGGCCCGCGATATCCTGATCGATTTCACCCTGAACTCGGCCACCCTGCGGTTGGAAGGCTTCGATTACTCGGCGGCTGCCTTCGGGGTACGTGACACCATGTCTTTCGGTAACGAAACGAACACCAATATCAGCTTCAATGTAGCCCAGACGCAGGCCCGCACCGAAGCCGCCGATACGAATACCGTCGACATCCTGTTCTTCCACGGTGGCATCGATGCACCGACTATCGACCTGATCCTCGACGGACAGTTTATACCGCTGGTCAACAACCTGGCTTTCGGTGACTTCAGCCCGATCTACGCATCTCTTCCTGCCGATGATATGTTCCAGCTCAACATCACCGCTGCCGACGACAACCAACAGATCGTCAAGGCGTACCTACTCGATCTTTCGGGGCTGGGCGGAGAGGTACTGACCATCACGGCTTCCGGCCTCCTCAATGGCGATCCTGACTTCGGCCTGTTCAGCGCCAACGGTACTTCCGCCGACCTGATCGCACTCACCGAAGTAGTGGTCAATAACGTGGATAAACTACAGCGATTGGGCATTCAGTTTTACCCCAACCCCGTCGCCGATCAACTCCGCATCGACGGTCCGGCCCAACGCATCCAGCTGATGGACCTCAACGGACGAGTCCTGCAGCAGCTTATCCCGGCAGTGGAGGGCAACACCCTGTCGCTAAATAATTACCCGGCGGGCACCTACCTGCTGCGCGTTGAGCACGAGCAAGGGGTAAGTACCGCGAAGGTGATAAAGCGGTAAGTGAGGTTAACAGGTTAAGCTATTTGCTAACCAACTGAATGTCAAAATCGCACGTAGTATTGGGTAGAGGGTATGTGGTAGTAGGACTTACCTAGATCCATATACCCTCTACCTACTACCCTGCCCGGGATATTGAGATTGAGATTAAGGTTGAGGTTGAGAGAATGTAATAGAGCTTAGAATTCTTAGTGCCCTCAGTGTCTTGGTGGTAAAACATGTCTTACCCTCACCCCGGCCCTATCCCGACCCAGTTCGACAATGCTCTTGCGAATCCTATTCTCTTTGGGGGAGAGGGAGGATCGAAGGTAGAAATTAGAGGTCAGAAGTAGGGATTATCTCCGCGATCCATGGCGGCCGCCGCGTGAAGCAGGCAAACATCTCTTTCGCACACAAGTCATGACTTTGATCTAGGACGCTCAGACCGTCAGCCGTCGATCGTAAACCGTGGACCATCTTACCCTCACCCCGGCCCTGCGTGACAGGTAGCTTGGGTCCGGCCGGTTTATGGCCCAGGGCCAACCAGGTATCATGTTGAGTATCCCCGGCGTGCAGGTAGGCGATCAATCGGGGCTGATGGTGCAGGTGGTCCGGCCAGTGGAGGTAAGAGGCTTGTTCCAGGTCGGCCAGACGATAATTCGTCAGGACAATCCGGGCCTCTTCCTCCCTGTAAAATGACCAAATAATCGCTTCCTCCGTCGAAGTATCCGGCTGATAGACTGTGAACAGGGTCAGGGGGCCGGCCGGCAATACCAACCGGGGTAAGTCGGAGGTCGGCCACTCCTCCAAAGGAAATAGCGGCCAACCGTTTAAGCGGGGTGATTTGTTGGGGTCAAGGGAAAGCATGTTATCGTGTTGGTCAGTCCGCCATTCTCGGAGTCTTGCATCATCCGCTGCCTGATCCGCCCACCAGAGGGCAAAGTCGGGCAGCCCGCCAGGGAGTCACCGCTGATTGAGCCTGGCTTATTTTTGGCGAAAGCCCGAACAGAACCCACGCCAATACTAAGATTGTGTAACAACGCATAACGGGGGATTTAGAATGGTACGGGCATACCCAGCGTTACCTGGAAAAAAGAGGTCTTATTCGGCGTCTCAATAAACAGGTAGCCATTGGGCTGAGTCTCGATCACATCGGTCAGCCCCAGCGTATAGCGTCCTTCCAGCGTCAGTCCGGAGCGAGTAAGCTCAAAACCCAGTCCGAAGGTCAGGCCGGTATTGCTGCGTCCCTTCAATACATCGCGCAGGCTCTGCTGTACCTGCAGGTCCACATTGGCATCATCGTTTGAGGTGTACCAAAGGTTGTTCGGGGTCACATTAATGCCAAACTGTATCCCTGCCAGCACGTAGGGCCAATCGGGCGGAATATTCAGTTTCAACAGCGGCGCCACGGTGATGTAATCGTAGCCCGTGGTCAGCTCGTATTCCAGGCCATCGATATCGGTGTACCGGAACATCCCGCCCATGCTGGTGTAGCCAAACTCCAGTCGGCCAACCAGATAGGCGTCGTAGGAATGGCGGTAATCAATAAACAGGGAGACCGTCGGTCCCATCCGGTAGTCCTCGGTGGTCTCGTACGAGTCTTCGGGATAAATGGGGTCGATCAGGGTGTTTTTGAGTCCATCGGTGATGGAATAGGTGGCTCCGGCCTTGAGGCCCCAGTAGAAGCCTTCTTCAAACCGGGCACCTTTGTCGCGCTGCGCGCTGAGTAACAGGGGATGGCCAGTAAGGCCATGCTTACGCAAAAGTGTTTCATGTTGATCGGCATTTGGTCATTTGCCTATCAACATCAGCTAAATTCTGCTATCCTGCCATTTTCGGGGGTAGACAAAGGGTGGACAGGAGGTCACTTCAACAACGCAAACAGCAATTGCGCATATACCACCTTGGTGATGATCGAGACCGGCATCATGATGGTAAAGCCCAGGTTGGGAAGTTTGTTTTCGGTTTTGCTCAGGGCAAAATCGAGAATGGCGGGTTGGTTGGCGACCATACCCAGCAAGAAGCTATAGGGGATCTTCAGGACCTTATAGCCGATGAGCAGGGTGACTAAGGCGGTGATCAGAGAGATGATTCCACCCGCCAGGAAAATAGTGCCTCCGCCCCCTTCCGACAGGGTAGCCACAAACTGGTGGCCGGAATTCACGCCCACGCCAGCCAGCAATAAGATCAACCCGATCTGACGCAGCGTCAGATTAGCGCTGTAGGGCAAGGACCAGTTAATGGGGCCGGTGCGGCGCAGGCCGCCCAGGATCAACCCCACAATGATGGGGCCACCGGCATAACCCAGTTTAAAGGACAAACCACCGGGCAGGGTGAAAGTGACCATACCCAGGATCAGGCCCAGGGCCAGACCGAGGCCGAACGACAGCAGGTCGATCTTGCTGAGTTGTTCGTAGGAATCACCCAACAGGGCCGCAATGCCCTTGGCGTCCTTGCGACGGGAGACCACGCGAACGCGATCCCCTAGCTCCAATACCGTTTTGGAGTTGGCCAGCAGGTCAATATCACCTCTTGTCACCCGGGTAATGATAGCCGAAAAGCGCTCGCTCAGGTTGAGGGCGGTGAGTTTCATGCCCGCGATCTTGGGGTTGGAAACGAAAAAGCGGCGGGTCATGTATTCCGAATGATCATCCGACAAGCGGGAGGGCAGGATGCTTCCCAGCTGAGCGGCTACCTCTTCCACTTCTACCCGGTCACCCACAATGGCGATGCGATCACCCAGCGAAAATCGGGTGTCCCAGTGGGCCAACTCGACCCGATTATCCCGTTCCACCCGGCCAAACAAGACCGACCAATCGTATTCTGCCTTCAGGTCGCGAAGAGGGATATCGACCATTTCCGGTTTTTGAATCTCCACCGAATAGCTGGCAATATCCTGGCGAACCGGATAATCTTTGCGCAAGGACTTCTCTTCGGCCCGGTAATCGATCTTGAAAATCCGTTGCATTAACAGGATGGCCGCCATCGGAGCCAAAACGCCCATAGGGTAGGATAATGAGTAACCAATAACCCCCTGTTCACTCAGCGCCTTTTTAGCGGAAGCTGACGTATTCAAATTACCGACCTGATCGAGCAAGCCCGCCAGAGCCGGTGTATTGGTAGTGCTTCCCGCGAAGAGTCCGGCCGTTGAACTGGCATCCAGTTGGAACAAAAAGTGCAGGCCCACAGTCACCGCAGCGGAGAAGGTAGTCATGCCGAATACAAAGATCAGGTCCCGCGAACCCCGCTGCCGAAAGAGGGAAAAGAAGCTGGGTCCGCTACTCAACCCTACCGTATACACGAACATGGTCAAACCCAGGAAGGTGATAATATCCGGAATCCGCAGATCCGGACTAAGGCTACCGAACAGTAGTCCAACGAACAACACCGCGGCTACCCCCAAACTGCTGCCCCGAAATTTGATACTCCCCACCCAGTAACCGATAGCGGCTACGGTGAACAACAGGAGGATGGGATTTTCGATGAAGGCTGCGACCATTGGTAATTCAGGTTTGAGGTTTGAGGTTTGGGGTTTGGGGAGTTTTTAATTTTTAGTGTTTAATTTTTAATTAAGCACCTAATATTCATGGAGTAGATCGAAGTGCCCATTGTCCAATTCTCCAATTCTCCCTCTCTACTACCGGGATGTAGAAGGTCTTGTGGGGACAAAAGGTTTACCGGTGAAGGTAGAAAAAGAATGACAGGAAATGAATCGTGGCGTCATTTCCTGTCAATGGATGTCGATGCGTCCCTGGCTGCGGATCAAAGATCGTTATCCTGAGCAAGGTTCTGGCCGATCCGGAGGATCGACCGCCATTCTACTCCTTAAACACCCGAACGTAGTCGACTTCCATTGCGACCTGTTCCAAATCGGGATCGATACCATTTTGCAGACCATTGGTTTCCAGGGGGTCGTGGCTGCCCCAATTCCCGCCCATGGCAATATTCATGAGCAGGTAGTGAGGGGTATCGAAGGGCCAGTTGGCTTTGTCCTTCGTCTCCGGAATGTACGTATAGTGATTGGTTCCGTCGACCGAAAAGGCAATTGAATCGGGTGTCCAGTTCACCTCGTAAACATGAAAAGTGGTATCGGGTCGTCCCAATTGGGTGACGCCCGTTGCGAAGGTTTGGCCGTAGGATGCCGGCATATGCAGTGCGCTGTGCACCTGTCCGTGATTTTTCCCCACGTGTTCCATAACGTCGATCTCACCGCAGGCAGGCCAGCCAACATCTGAGATGTTCTCACCCAGCATCCACAGGGCGGGCCAGGTACCGATACCTTTGGGTAATCGTGCCCGAAACTGAATGCGCCCGTACTTTACGTGGTTCTTGTCGCGGGAGACCAGGCGGGCAGATGTCCAGCGTCCGTCAGCTTCCCTGCGGGCAACGATCCATAGACGACCATCAGCAACCCACACATTGCGGGGGTCACGGGTATAGATTTGCATCTCGTTATTGCCCCACCCATTATGCCCAGTGCCCAGATCGTAGTCCCATAGTGTACTATCCGGGGCTCCCTGATAATTAAATTCATCCGACCACGCCAGATCGTCCTGATCACATGCTCCGGGAAGCATCAGGATGATCACAAGCCATAACACATGGTTCATAGGTACTATTTTGCGGATACCACCAAGGTGCGTACCCCTATCTTTTGTTTTGTCTGCCAAACCAGTCGGTAGCTACCCGCCGGCCATTGACCACTATCGAGTTCCAGATTCGCTTGACCCGCCGGCCAGGTTTTCTCCTGCAGCAATTGCCCCTGAACACCGTAAATACGGATCGATCCACCTTCTTCCGGGTTTTGCTTTCGCAAAAAAACCGGCCCCTTAGCCGGATTTGGAAAAATGGTAAAGCCGGGATCTTTCGCCAGTACCGGACGCACCGAGGTCGTAAAGCCTGGTTTTGCCATCTGGATCTGATCGATCCACAAGGAATCGGCACCGGGCCGTCCGAAAAACCCGTAGTTTATGTACAATTGGATACCCTGTAGTTCAGTGGAATCGACCAGAGCCCCCGAGACAGGACTACTCGATGTCCAGTTACCACTAAAATCAAAGGTATACCAGGTCCATTCCCCATCATCCTGAATAGGTTCCAGCCGGAAGACCGGACTGGCATTCTTAGCTGTGCCGGACCGATCGAAGGGATCGGCACGCAGATTTACAGTACCACTTTCATTGAAGGTTCGTATCCGCAACTGTAATTCGGAGGTATTCGACACATCAACGGGCTGATCAAAGGTCAGCACGATATTCGGATTAGCCCCGGGATTGGAAATATCGTAATCGATACGAAGTTGATCGTCCTGCTCTGTCAGGTTGATCACATTGCCGGAACCGGCAGCTACTGACCATCCCTCCGGTGATCCGTCACTAAATGTTTCCAGCACAAAAACATCATCGGTAGGTACTGCCTGGGTGTTTACAATAAAGTTGCGCTCATACGTATCGCAGGCTCCTTCGATGGAAACCGCAACATCACCGGGATCTGCCCCCCAGTTAACCTCAATAGTTGAGGTGCCCTGGCCACTGATAATGGTGGCATCGGAAGGCACGGTCCAGGTATAGCTCCCTTCAATAGTTTGATCTACGGAGTAGGTTAAACCACTTTCGCCGGGATTCACCAGGTCAGGACCTGTCACTTGCGGATCAGCAGTGGTCTGATAGACGCGAACGTAATCTACTTCCATGGTAGCCGACGTCAGATTGGGATCAACCCCGTTGCGTTGATTTCCGGTTTCGTACTGGGGGTCGCTGCCAAAATTACCGCCCATAGCTACGTTCATGATGATAAACTGCGGAGCATCAAAAGGCCAGGTCGAGGCCGTTTTACTGGCCGGATTGTAGGTATAAAAAGGCTGGCCATCAATGGAAAAGATAATGGCATCCGGCGTCCATTCCGCCTCGTAGAGATGAAAAGCGGAGGAAAAGTCCGATACGTTGCGGGTGCGGGTATTCACCGTAGCACCGGAACTGGATGGGGTGTGCAGGGAGGCGTGTACACTTCCCGGATCCTTGCCCACATGCTCCATCACGTCGATCTCACCACAGGCGGGCCATCCTATCTCGGTAATATTATCACCCAGCATCCACAGGGCAGGCCAGGTACCGGAGCCGGCCGGAAGCTTGGCGCGAAACGCTATGCGGCCGTAGGTGAAGCTGTATCGGCCCTGGGATTTCACCCGGGCACTGGTCCAGTTGTTGCCGTTTTGCCGTAAGGCTTGAATGATCAAGTGGCCATCCTCTATCCGGACATTTTCCGTTTTATTGGTGTAGACCTGAATTTCATTATTTCCCCAACCACTATTACCGGTACCCAAATCGTAGGTCCAGTACGTGGGATCGGGTTGATTACCTGTGTTGAATTCGTCGGACCAGACCAATTCGTAGCACTGGGCTTGCGCCAAAAAAGGCAACAAACTAAAAACCATAACCAAAATACGCATAATAGTGAGTTGAGAAACCAATGGCTACCCTCGGTAAAACGGGCAGCCACTGGTTATTGGATTAGTTATTCATTAGCCTCCAGGGTCAGGCGCCAGAACGCAGTGCCTTGTTCCCCTTCGCTGATATCGATCGACAATACTATACGTTCTTTACCGTCGACTACCTCGTAGGAAAGTACCTCATACGTGACGGAAGCATCGGCTGCGGGTGGTGCTGCGCCGTACTCCCCGCCATTGAAAGCCTTAGGCAACCCGATAAACGCGCCCGTTCCGGTGACCGTCAGACTTGCCGGTTGCTCACCGGAGGCCGGACTAAAGCTAAAGCTGTGAGTGCCTGAGGTCCAGGCTTGGGCCTCGGATGGCATATCGCCTTCGGCAATACAACCGTCGGCATCAACGCCCATATAGCCCTCAGCATAGATATCACCATTGGCGTCGTAGATGTAGTCACCGTTGCTGTCGAAAATGTACTCGTCATCAAACCAGCAGGCGCGCAAACCATCTACTTCCTCAGCGGCATTGGCAAACCAGTCACCACTGCCCTTGGTCGGTCCGACAGCTAAAGCCCCCGCAATGGGCGCCAGGCTCCAGGAGCGACTACCAACGCCGGTCAGAACATCCTCCGTTAATGATTGTGGTTCGGTAGGGATTTCCGACACTAATTCCAGATTATCAAAGTAGAAGGTATTCCCTTCCGTACTACCAAAGTCAAAAAACAGCGCCATACGGGCATACTGCTCGGAAGGAGCTGCTGAGAAGTCGAAATACAGGGTTTCCCACTCGTTGGTCTTCGTATTGGTCACGTCGACCTCCAGGAAATCCGTATTGTCGTTAGCGTTCTCCATCTTGAACTTCACGGTACCCATCACGGGCATCCAAACGTCCATTTTGAAGATGGCCTTCTCACTGAAATCGACGGGACCTTCCAGAAGAGTGGTGATACCAGCCCATGGCTCGAATCCGTGGACCGTTTCACCAACGCGGGTACTCATATTGATACCCGAGGCATCCGGGTTATCAATAACCTGGTAAGCCTGGCCACCGAATACATCGAAGGCGGGATCTTCGGTTTCGAAGTTGATCGACACATCAGATAAAGACGTAGCCGCCGGCTGAGTGAATTCGATATTATCGAAGTAGAAGGTATTTGCCTCCGTCGAACCGAAGTCGAAGAATAAGGCCATCCGATCCCATTCACCGCTGGGTGATCCGGCAAAGTCGAACGTAAGCGTTTGCCAGCTGTTGGTTTCGGTAAGCTCCACCGGAACTTCTTTAAAGTTATTGGGATCAGAAGACGATTCCAGCTTCATCATCACCGTGCCCGCCACGGGACCCCATACATCCATGGTAAACTGAGAATTCTCTTCGAATACCAGAGCTCCGGGCAGATCGGTCACGATACCAGCCCAGGTTTCATTACCGTGGACTGTCTCTCCTACATTGGCGCTGGTGTTGGCGCCCGATGGATCGGGGTTGGCAATGGCCTGGTAAGAGCTTCCGCCAAACGTACCAAACTCCGGGGCTTCCGCTCCTTCAAAGTCGATAGTCAGCTCCGTGATCGTGGTCGGACCGGGAGGGGGCGGTGGCGTGTAGCCTTTCGGGATCAGGCGGTGATACCAGGCCAGATCCGGGTTGCGGGCATCGGTATAGCGCAGGTACAATTCGTTCTCCTCCAGATTCAGGATCTCGTAGCGGCTTACGCCGGTATAAAACCCAAAGAATCCACCGTTGGAAATGGTCAGGAACTGGCGACCATCCTCCGTTTCCTCGTACGACCAGGTCAGGTCGTCCGGTGCTTCGTAGGGCAATGTCTGATCCCCGGCAGCGGGGTCACCACCAAAATCACCGGCGTGTGCGCCGTTGACAAAAATATCGCCATTGGTCGTGTAGTCAAATTCAAAATCCAAGAGTTTGAAGGTCATTTCATCATCGTAGAGTCCTTCACCTGCTTTATCATTGGGAGGTGCTTCCCACCAAACGGGGGCACGGGAATCCGGTCCGCCATCGTTGGGACCTACTCCCATATGGCCGGGATTCTCATTATCAATGACCCACGTTTTCCCTTCCAGGGCATCCACCCCACCGGTCAGCAGGTTGTAAGCCGGGATATCGAGCAGGGTCGGATCTGTCTGATCGATAGTGATGGTCGTTGAATTTTCAGCACTACCGGCTTTGGTATAAGCCGTAAGGGTAACCTCGTATTCGCCCGCCAGGGGGTAGATACCCGTAGCGGTAGCTCCTTCGGCGGAGGATCCGTTACCCAAATCCCACTTCAGGATAAAGCCTTCGGAGGTATTGGTAAAGTGTACGATATTGGCGTTATCCGCATCGTACTCAAAGTCGAAAGTGACATCATCAGCCGTGGGGCGCTCACCGATATCGGGCACCACATCCTCCAGCGGATCACAGGCCGTAAACAGCAGAGCGACGGCCAGCAGGCTGAATAGTCCGTTTACTATATATTTCATGATCTTTTTCTTTTTTATTGCTAGTCTTAATAGCCTGGGTTTTGGCTGTAAAGGCCATTCGAAATATCAATTTCCGTCTGTGGGATCGGGAACAGGCCACGGCGACTTTCGTCAAAAGTCACCTGAAAATCCTGATCATCTCCCTGATACCCGTCGCCGGTAGGTCCATTCACGTTGATGGCAGCGGCGGCAGCGGCGGTTCCCTGGCGCAGCAGATCCCAGTAGCGGTGACCTTCCAGTGCCAGTTCGACCCGACGTTCCTGCATGATATTCTCCAGGGTGGCGGGCACACTGGCAAGGCCAACACGGGCACGCACCCGATCCAGGTATGCCTGCGCATTCGGGCTTCCCAATTCGGCGGCCATCAACAATACGTCGGCAAAGCGAATATCACGGTAGTTATTACCCCAATTCAGCTCGGGTTGTCCATCGGCTGGTGCATACTCCTTGGAGGTGGTGTACTTCTGTGTGAAGTAGCCCGTGTGTTGGTAGCCGATCGTAAGACTGCCGTTGATCTCATCCATCTCGAGCAGCGTCAGGCCACGGCGGGGATCACCCTCCTCGAAGGCGTCGTACAGTTCCTGGGTAGCCGGGGCAAAGCTCCAGCCGCGATCGACGATCTCTCCTCCCGGGTTGTCCACCCGTGGGCCCTGCATCTGAACGGCAATATTACCTTCTCCACCCTGAATGTACCCCCAGTCGTACCAGGGACGTGCATCGGAATAGGAGATCTCCCAGACGGATTCCACACCAAATTCGCCGGAACGGGCAAAGATATCGGCGTAGTTTTCCATCAGGTCGTGGCCAGAGTTATTAATCACCTCTTCGAGGCGAGCCAGCGCATAAGCAGCATCCACAACCGTTCCGTCCTGGGCGGTGGGATTGTCACCGTAGACGCCGTTCACGTACAAATGTACACGTCCGAGCAAAGCGCGGGCAGCCCAGGCAGAGGGGCGTCCGTTTTCCGCAGCCGGAATCGTTTCGGGGAGATCTTCCATCGCTGCAATCAGGTCGGTGACGATCTGGTTGTAGATCGCTTCCGGTTCGGCCTGTGGTTGCTGATACTCCGACGGAGCCTTCAGGGTGCTGGTCAGCAGTGGTACGCGTTCGAAAACCCGCAACAGGTCAAAATACCAGTAAGCACGCAGGAAACGGGCTTCGGCAGTAGTACGAATAACAAAGTCTTCCGACGCCTCAATACCCTGAATCTTTTCCAGGTACAAATTGGCCCGGTAGATGCCGGTATAGTATTTCCGCCACATCCCTTGTACCTCGCCGTTAGTCGTTCGAATATTGAATTTATCGACTTCGATTATATTCGGCGCGTCATTGCGGCTGGCCCCTCCGGCAAAGGCATCGTCCGATGCAATATCGGAGAACATGGGCAGCGGGTGAAAGCCGATTACGGTATTCCAGGTCAGGACGTCGAAGATGGCCACCAGGGCCTCTTCGGCATCCGACTGGGTTTGGTAGAAGTTGGACTCGACCCGCTGATCAAGCGGTTGCCGGTCCAGAAAATCTTCGGAGCAGGCAGTGAAGAGGAAAAGCCCCATCAGTACGACCGCCGCTCTCTTATATATGGATAGCGTCATGTTACGTTCGTTTTTAGATTAAAAGACAATGTTGGCACCAAATCGCCAGGAACGAGCCTGGGGATAAATACCCCGGTCAATACCGATATCCAATGCACTGCGTGCACCGATCTCCGGATCAAACCCATTGTAATCAGTAAAGGTGAACAAGTTTTGTACCGCGATGTAGAAGCGTGCCTGAGTCAGTCCCAACGTCTGGCGTAGTGACTGTGGCAGATTGTATCCCAGCTGAACGTCTTTCACCCGCAGGAAATCACCATCCTCTACGTAGAAGTCGGAAATACTGGAGAAGTTACCGTTCGGGTCGGAAGCCACGATTCGTGGAATATCGTTCGAGGTACCCTCTCCCGTCCAGCGGTCCAGGAAGCGGACCGGCATATTGGAACTGGTGAGGTCGTGACGACGCGTACCGTTGAACAACTGGTGACCCAGTGCTCCCTGCAGGAACACACTGACATCAAACTGGCGCCATTCAGCGGAAGCATTAAACCCAAAGGTCCAGTCGGGTGTCGGATTACCAATGATGGTCCGGTCGGCATCCGAGATCATACCATCGTTATTCAGATCGACAAAACGGATATCACCGGGTGCCGCGTTGGGTTGGATAAGATCACCCTCTGCATTCACGTAGTTTTCTACTTCACCGGCATTCTGGAACAGACCATCGGTCTGCAGTCCCCAAAAGTAACCGATCGGGAAGCCGACGGCAGCCCGGGAAACAGTACCGTAGGTAGAGAATCCGGCACCGATCAATACGCCCTCGGCGTTGTTGATGGCCGTTACTTCGTTCTGGTTGTAGGAAAAGTTGGTTCCTACACTGTAGCGCAACTCACCAACGCGATCGCGCCAGTTGAAGGCCATTTCCAGACCACTGTTCTGTACGTTACCACCGTTTACGGTCGGGGCGTTGTTACCCACAATACCGGGAATGGGAGCAGCGACAAGCAGCCCCAGGGTCTTTTTTACATAGTAATCGGCCGTTACCGACAGTTTGCCCTGCCAGAAACGTACATCCACCCCTACGTTGGTCTGCTCCGAGGTTTCCCATTCCAGATCCGGGTTGGGAACGGCAGAAGGTACGGCTCCACTGGTGAAAACGGTGCCGTTGCCAAAGCTGTATCCAGCTCCGGTAGCAATGGTCGATGCCCAGCGGTAGTTAACGATCTACTGGATGACATTTTGTCCCCAGGAAGCGCGTATATTCAGAAAGTCCACTACCCCTCGAGCCGGGAAGAAGTCCTCCTGCGAAATGACCCACCCCGCCGATATGGAGGGGAAATAGCCAAAGCGGTTGTTGGCTCCAAAACGGGAGGAACCGTCAGCCCGCATGATAGCGGTCAGGAGGTATTTATCAGCAAAGCTATACGTGAACCGACCGAAATAGGACAGGATGGCAGATTCAGCCGCTCCACCAAAGATGGTAGCACTGGCCTCATCGGTAGCTGTATTCAGGAAGGCGTTATCGAAATCTTCAAATACCACGTTCGACTTGCCACCGGCAATATTCTCGTAATTGTTCTCCTGGGCGGTGTTACCGGCCAACAGTCCGAACTGGTGTTGACCAATAGACTTATCGTAGGCCAGGGTAGTTTCCCATATCCAGTTAAACCAGCGGTCGATGTTCTTATCGATCCGTGATACATTACTGATTTGTGCACCGTTCAGGAAAAACTCCGGGCGGAAGTTGTCGCCCACTCCGTAAGCCAGATCGATACCAAAGCTCGTTCGTGCTTTCAGGCCGGGAAGGATTTCGTATTGCCCGTACATATTACCGACCACCTTATCGAGTTTGTACCGGCTATTCGTCACCTCCAGACGTGCGAGTGGATTGACGACCTCCTGGGTTGCAAAGGGAGAAATAGCGTAATAGCGACCCTGATCATCTTGTACCGCCCGTGGATCCAATCCGGCAATGACGGCCGGATCGGTTGCGTATACCGGCGTTATCGGGTCGATATTTAAGGCGTTCATTAATGGCCCACCAAATTCGTTGTTGGCGTCAATGGCGCGGCGATCGATGCGGGAGAACGAGAAATTCTCTCCAAAGACGAAATTGTCACCGACTTTGTGCTCCGAGTTAATACGGGCACTAAAGCGCTCAAAGGTAGATTTGTCGCCACCCACGATACCGTCCTGGGTAAAGTACCCGAAGGAACCGGCAAAGGTAGACTTTTCGTTACCACCGCTTACGGTCAATTGCTGGTTCATGATAGGTGCATTCTCCTCGAAGATCTGATCCACCCAATTGGTTCCTTCACCCTGGGCGTAAGGATCATCAAAGGGAATGGATAGTCCGGAAGCTGCCGCTGCTTCGTTTTGAACGATGGCATACTGGGTAGCGTTCAGCACACCCACTTTCTTCCAGGGGTTTTGCACCCCGTAGTAGCCATCGTAGCTTACTTTGAGTTCGCCGACCTTACCACCTTTGGTGGTGATAAGTACAACCCCGTTGGCGGCACGGGCTCCGTAAATAGCCGCGGAGGCCGCATCCTTTAGTACTTCGATCGACTCGATATCACCCGGGTTCAGGTAATCGATTCCTCCGACCGGTAATCCGTCAACTACGTACAGTGGATCAGCACTACCGGTTGTACCAGCGCCACGAATCCGTACGGTCAAACCATCACCGGGCTGACCGGAGGTGCTGGTAACCTGTACACCGGCAGTCCGCCCCTGCAGGGCTTGCTCTACCCGTAAAACCGGTGTCTGTTCTATTTCTTCGGCCGAAACCGAAGCAATGGAACCGGTGACCACACTTTTCTTTTGTTCGCCATACCCAACCACTACTAATTCCTGGAGGGTTTGTACATCGGGTTCCATGACTATATCAATAGTCGACCGGTTCCCGACAGTCTCTTCTTGCGTAAGCATTCCCGTGTAGGAAAACACGAGTACCGCTTCCGGTCCGGGTACTTCAACTTCGAAGCGTCCGTCCACATCGGTTGCGGTACCAGTACTGGTACCTTTTACGAGCACATTCGCTCCGATAACCGGCAACTGATCCTCCGAAGAAGTTACAATACCGGATACCATCCTGCCTTGGGCCGAGAGCATACTGATTGCACAAAGCAAGCAGAACCATGTGCAAAATAGGGCCTTTCTTCTCATGGTGACTCCATTTTTAGATTGTAGCACTCCGTAATAGTTATTCATCATGCACTTTCTCAGTACAAGAAGAGTTGATTCCGGAATGCAAAATTTTATTTCATAACTAGCATAGTGCATGAAACAAATGTAAGCCCAAAGTCGCCTATCAGGAATATTTCACACTCATCATGAGTACATCAACTCTAAATAATACTACTTTTGCTTTCTCATTAGCACATAATTCACTACATCATCAGTACATCAGGGCATGGATATGAGTAAAATCTTGTTCCAAAATGGCTGGATTCACTTTCTCATCCTCGGAATACTCTTTTCGGGGGATTTGACGGCGCAAAATGTTCCACAGGGGCGTCCGCTCGTTCAATCTTTTGGCAAGAGTACCTACCAGGCGGGGACGCAAAGCTGGCAGATCGCTGAAGACGACCGGGGAAGGATCCACTTTGCCAACAACAGTGGCCTGCTCACATTTACCGGTACCCGCTGGTCCCTGCGACCACTGCCCGAAGGCACCATCGTACGATCAGTTGTATTGGGAGCCTATCCCTTCCGGATATTCGTCGGCGGTCAGGATGAATTGGGGTATTTCCAGCAAAACGAACGGGGCATACTCACCTACAACTCCCTGAAGCCATTAATCCCGGTTGCCTATCGGCGTTTTGAAGACGTTTGGGATGCCACCTTTTCGCTCGATCAGGGTGCTTTTTTTCGCGCCTCCAACCGGATCTACCGGTTTACCGGTGACACCGTACAGGTAGATACGTTCTCGAATCCCATACTTTTCCTGGGCCAGTGTCGTGGCCGGCAGTGGATTCAACTGGAAGACCAGGGGGTCTTTCTTTTTGATGGCCAGCAATGGCTTCCCCAGGCATTAAGTGGATTCCCGAATGAGGCCACCCTCATGTCCATGCATCCCCTTGGGCAGGACGACTACCTGCTGGTAACAAATAAAATGGGCATTTACCGGCTGTCCGGGGGCGAAGTTTCCCCCTGGTTCCCGGAGGTGCTGGGTAGCCTGGCTGATCACCAGATATTGAGCTCCCTGTGGTTACCCGACGGACGATTGGCCTTCGGGTCCTTCTTTTCCGGTCTGTTTATTTTCGACCCTGAAAGCAGGGCTCTTTCGCATATAGATAATACATCCGGCCTGCAAAACAACACGATTTATGCCATGCACCTCGACCAGAATGGAAACCTTTGGCTGGGACTCGACAATGGTATCGATCTGGTCCCCATTCAGCAACCCTACACCCTGCTTCAGCCTGATGGCGAATTGATGGGATCGGGATACGCAATCATAGAATCCGCCAATAAGTGGTATGCCGGCACCACCAACGGGCTGTTCACCTGGTCTGCCGAAAATCCTGATTTTTCGCTGGTAGTCGGCACCCGCGGACAAGTATGGGGATTAGATACCATTGCTCAGGATCTGTTCATGGGACATAATGCCGGCGCTTTTCGAATAAACGATAACCAGTCACGCAAGCTGAATCCCGGTTTTGGAAACTGGACTTTCCGCAACTACCCAAAGAAGCCAAATACGATGGTTTCCGGCAATTATTCCGGCGTAAGCCTCTTCCAAAAAAACGGAGACCAATGGCAGTACAGCCACACCCTCGGGGGATTCACTGAATCGAGTCGTTTTGTAGAGGTCGATCAGCAGGGAGACATTTGGGTATCCCATCCTTACCGTGGAGTCTTTCGCCTGCGGCCCGATGCCACACTTTCGGAAGTCAGCGTCAAGACATATACCCAAAGTGATGGGTTACCTGATTTGTCGAACAACTTTGTGTTTACCATTGAAGGGGAAATCGTAGCGGCGACACCCCAAGGCGTTTTTCGCTATGACCCCAAGCAGGATCAATTTACGCGCTATACGTTACTCGATAGCCTGATTGGTCCGGGACAGGAGGTATTGCGCTTGCGACAGAATGACTCGCAAATTTGGTATATAACCAGCACGGAAGTGGGGTTCCTCCAAGTTGAAGACCTGGGGCTGGAAAAAAAAATACAAAAGACTATTCTTCCCGGCTTGCGCAACCGGCTGGTCGCCGGTTTTGAGTCAGTTTACCCGACCGGTGGCGGTGATGTATACTTTGGCCTGGAAAACGGCTTTATGCACGTGGAACTTAACCAGTTGGAACAGTCCATGGTATTCCAAACCCTTATCGAACAGGTCGAACTTATCATTTCTTCTGATAGCCTGTTATTCGGCGGTTACAGCGTACAGGAACCGAAGCCTGCTGTTTTGCGTCCAGGTGAAAACGCCTTCCGATTCCGCTTTGGGGCAACCCACTTCAATACTAATAAAGATGTCGTATTTCGCTATCGCCTGGAAGGTCTGGACGAAGAATGGTCTGATTGGTCGGAAACAACTGTCCGGGAGTACACCAACCTCTCTCCGGGCGATTATGTATTTCAGGTGGAAGCAAAGGTTGCTGACGTATTGGGAGGCCAGGACACTTACTCGTTTACTATTCAGCCGCCCTGGTACGCCACCCGCATTGCTTACCTGAGCTATCTGGCTATGATCATCCTCATTCTCCTGGGATTGATTCTGGTGCCGAGGCGTCGTTACGAACGGGAAAAAGAGAAAATCCTTACCGAACGCGATGAACTCGATGCCATGCACCGGCAAAAAGCACGGGAAACGCAAAAGACCATCGATCAGCTGCAACAAGAAAAATTACAAACCGAGGTGGCCCATAAAAATGCGGAGCTGGCATCCACAACGATGCACTTACTACAAAAAAAGGAGTTGATCCATCAGCTGGAACAGGAATTCGGAAAGATCCGCAAGAAAGCCCAAAACCCCGATTTGCGTCAATCTGTGAAGCGCATCCAGACCTTATTGCGCGACGATTCTCAACTGGATCAGGACTGGGAGCAGTTTTTTCAACACTTCGATCAGGTCCACGAGGATTTCTTCAAGCGACTGCG
Organism: Saprospiraceae bacterium; assembly: GCA_030148525.1. GTDB lineage: Bacteria > Bacteroidota > Bacteroidia > Chitinophagales > Saprospiraceae > DT-110. The sequence goes on from JASBTH010000181.1 coordinate 24,307, forward strand.
CGAACGGTTCCCCGATCTCACTCCCAAAGACCATCAGCTATGTGCTTATCTGCGCATGAACCTTACGACCAAAGAGATCGCCCCCCTGATGAACATCAGCGTCCGCGGAGTGGAAATCAGCCGCTACCGCCTCCGCAAAAAGCTCGACCTGGATACGAATGAGAATTTGACGGAATTTATTAATCAGGTTTGAGGTTTCCCTCCTTCACCCTTTCTCGCTTTCGCCAAGGCTCCAGCGGGCAAAGCGGGCTTAGGCGGGCAGGGAAGGTTAGGGGTGTGCGGAGTTTTTAATTTTTAGTGTTTAATTTTTAATTAAGGACTTAATAATCAAGGAGTAGAGGGAAGTGCCCATTGTCCAATTCTCCCTCTCTCCAATTCTGCCTCTTTACTACCGAGATGTAGAAGGTCTTTTGGAGACCTTTAGTATTGTAAAAGGAAGCTAGTTATACATATTACTATCATCATCATGTATAATTTTTCTTTTTGCTTCTTTTTCTTTTGTTAATTCCACACTCATTTTGTGGAAAACGCA
>JASBTH010000197.1 GCA_030148525.1 Saprospiraceae bacterium
GTTCTCGTCGACCAGGTCACTGAAGTCAAAACTGCCCATGCCGTAGCCACCGATGAAAAAACTGTTGATCACCAGGCCACCGCCGCCACCGACGGAGGTATTCAGGTTGTTATTTACCCCGATCTCTACAAGGGGGCCACCGAAGCCGCCGCGTACGCGCGCTTTGCCAAAGAGGGTTTCTTCCTGCGCATCGACTGAGATTCCCCAGCAGATCAGTGCGGCCATTATTACCAAATACTTGTTCATGATTATTGGTTGTGTTTGTTTACAAAAGAACATAACTCGCCCGGGGCACCTCCGGGAACTACTCCGGATGCCTGCCTCATTCAGGTGATATACAATGGATGTTGTGACGAAATGATAGCCTTCCGCTTGGGAACCCCTGCAACAAATCCTGGCTGCTAAAAGCGTATACCGGCATTCAGCCCGATCCAGGCTTTAATATTGGTACCGTTTTGGGTCTTATCGTACAGTGTGTACGGCGCAAAACGAGTACCGATAGTCCCATCCTCGGGGTCCGCCAGGCGCGACATCATCAGGTTGCCAACCGGGCCTGCGAATACGCTGACTCTCCGACCAATGCGACCATCCACCAGGATCTTAAACTGATAGAGTTGGTGCAAATCATTCGTCCAGTCCTCCCGTTCATTTACGTGGAGTGTCAAGGCTTCCAGGTTGAGCAAGTATCGCGGGCCAAGTGTGATGGCGCTGCCGATCCCGTACCCTACGCCCCAGCTCAGGACGCGTTCCTGTTCACCCTGATCGTTGGGCTCTTCGTCGAATCGCCCGCCTATAATGAAGATGTTGTAGAATGGCTTTACCCCTACCTTGATGGCGAGATTTCCGTAAAAAAATTCACTGGTGGATAATTCCACCCGGTTATATCCCTTGCGGACGATGTTCAGCAGGCCAATGGGCACTCCGGAAACAGTATCAGCTACATTGATCAGTCCGATCTGAATCCCTTTGACGGATTTGGCTACGTTCAGCATCGGGCTGACCTGGGCAAAGGACACATCCCCGCCCACATTCATAAAACCGGAAATTTGCAATTTGGTATGCCCTTTGGCTGTATTGAGAAACAAGCTCATTTGCAGGGATCGCGCATCCCCGCCCGACCGGTTGAACAGGCTGGCTATCTGAACACCGGAGAAATCGCCGGTGCTGCTATTAAAGACTCCCCCTATCTGGATAGCGTCGGCAGAGCCCGACCGGTTGAACAGTCCCCCCAGCTGTACGCCCCGGGAATGACCGGCTACCACGTTTCCCAGACCGGCGAATTGAGTACCCACCACGTCTTGGGTCACTACATTGACCAAGCCTGCTGCCTGAATGCCCTGCATATCGCCTACCACTGTATTGGCGATGCCGCCCACTTCCAGCCCTTCCACCCCACCGCTGGTTCCCCACAGCAGATTGACCGATACGTTATTCGACAGTTTGTTGGACTTGAGCATATTGGTGCCCAGGTATGGTAAGAGGGAAATTTGTGCCAGGCGGTTAGCGGGCTGATCGTTTCCACCCGCGGATTGAATAGCTGCCGGGGTTGGTGGCGGCTTGGCTGTGGCTGCGGCCAAAACCGTCCGGGGTACATCCAAAGCGTACAGGCCTGCCGAATCCAGCAGGGGATCCCCAAAACGCTCCAGGCCCGGCAGGTAGTAATCCCGGGAATTAACCGGCCTTCGCGAACTGCGGATGTTTATCTGACTATTTTCCTGGCGGCGTTGCAACAAAGGCATTTGCCGGGCCCACAAACGGCGCTTTTCGGCCAGCATTTCCTGCATGCGAGGATCCTGGTACAATGGCGTTTGCTGTGGCACCTCGGTGGGCGTTTCTTTTTGCGAAAGCGTTTCTATTTGCCGGCTTCGTTTGCGCAGCAATACCTGATCCCCCAGGGAACGATACAGGATATCGGAATCGGCAAATAACGCATGCAGGGCATCGTCGAGGGAGGCACTGTTCAGCTGGACATGGACGGGCTCGGAAAGGGGAATATAGTCTCTGCTATAAGCAAAACGGACCGAATATCCCTGTGCCAATTCATCCAGCACAGCGGCCAGGGGCGTGCCCTGGAAATACCAGTCGTGACGCGTAGTCATGCCTTCTTGTCCCGACAAGGCCGGCATCAGGCCAAGGAGGCATACCCAAAACCAACTTAGACGAAGGTACATCTTCATGGTTTGTGCGCGTGATTAGAGAATTAATCTTCGGGGCAACCATCACCATCCAGCAGGAAGGTGTCGCCATCCATGGCGACTTCGAAATCACCGATGAAGGATAATTGCTCCAGTACGTTGTCCAGGGATTCTTGTTCAAAGGTGATGCGGATCCGGCAGTTGTTCAAATCAGGGTTTTGCGTTTCAATGGTGACATTGTAGTAATCTTCCAGAACAGTAACAACTTCTCCGAGCGGGGCATCTTCGAAGATCAGGACACCGGTAATCCAGGCATTTTCGTTCGGTCCCGGTGGTGGTGCGGCCACTAAAGAGGACGCTTGTTTTTGGTACTCGACTGCTTCTCCGGCAGCGACCTCGCGGCGTTGTGTACCATCAGCTTGCTGACCGGCAGGAGCTTCTACCGCTACCCGGCCTTCGGCTACTTTCACCGATGCGCGTTCTTCGTTGGGGTACGCCCGTACCGAAAATTGAGTGCCGAGCACGGTCGTCTTCAGGTCACCGGCCTGGATGGTAAAAGGCCGTTGTGAATCGGAGGTAACGGAAAAACGGGCAGCACCTTCCAGCGTCAGCGTGCGCTCCGCAAAATCATCCTGGTAGGCGATGCGGGAATCTTCTTCCAATAGGATGCGGGAATCATCGGGTAAGGTGAGTTCACGTCGCTCGCCGGCGCTGGTCTCCACCTCGACCATGGCCGGATTACCTGCAGGGCCCCACTGCTGCCATCCCAGGCCAATGCCAATAATAAGTACAATTGCTGCTGCCACGCGCCGCCATATCTTAGTTCGTGAAGAAGTCATGGAAACGACCCTCGCCGGTGCTTCCAGGCGTTCATCCAGGCGAGCCCAGGCAGCCTTGGTGTCTACTGTCATGGGCTCGGGATCAACCTGTTCGCTGGCCTCCCACAGCCGGGAGGTGTCGGCAAAGAAAGCCTGGTTGGACTCGGATGCTTCCACCCATTCCATCAACTCGCTCTGCTCTTCGGATTTGATTTCTCCCGAAAAGTAGCGAGCCATTAATTCCAGTGCTCTGGCTTCCTTGTTTTCTTCCATGTATAAAACGTCTTATTAGAGCTTGTTGGGAGTTTACCCTTTGGCCTGCCCATACGGGCCCGTATTGGGCAAATGGCTAGAATTTGAACCTCACTGTAGCCTTTTTTCGCCCCGTAGCGCTGCTACGAAGCTCAAAAATGGCTTTGTGAGAACCAAATTCTAGCCATTTTCGTCATCAAAAGCAAACTTCCAACAAGCTCTTAACTATGCGATGCAGTCGTGGAGCTCATACCCCTATGCGCTATGTACATTTTAGTTAAAAAATAACAACACCAACACCCCCAGATAGGGTTTGAGGTCTTCGCGCAGCACTTTCAACGCCTTACCCATCTGATTTTCAACCGTTTTCACGGAAATATCCAGTTGGCCGGCAATTTCTTTATAGGATAGCCCTTCGTACCGGCTCAGGGTGAAGACCAGGCGGCACTTGGGGGGTAAGCGGTCGATGGCTTCCCGGATGTGATCCGCCAGCTCGCCGTGGAGGTAGGACTCCTCGACCGAGCGATCCGTACCCAGCGACTGGCGTTCATCATCGACCTCTTCGGCGTAAAATTTCCGGGAGCGAAGGTGGGCCAGTGCCTCGTTAATGGCCATTCGGTTCAGATAAGCCTTGAGGGAGCTACTAACCTGAATGCGATCGCGTTTTTGCCAGAAGCGAAGGAATACTTCCTGGGCCAGATCCTCGATGAGGTTGCGATCTTTGATCAGACGCACCATGCTATTACACACGAATTGGTAATAGGTATGGAACAGCTCCTCCAGAGCTGCTTTGTCGTTTGCCCGAATCCGATCCAGTAGGTCCTGGTGCGTATCTGGTTGCATAGGTGTTGTTACCAAACGAAAGTGGTTTTAGCTTCCGCAAACATAAAGATATAAACTGTGGCTGCCTTTTCCCATCGACCAAATGGGGATATCCTTGGAGGAACCCGTTTTTTGGCAGAATAAAACTATCTTTCCTCATCAATCTATTCCGCTTCTATGTTTCGCGCCTACACTCGACTTGCCCTGTTATTTGCTGCCATCGTCCTTGGTTTGGTGTATCAATTGCAGGGGAATGCCCAATTTGCGATTTACCTCTACCTGGCCGCCGCACTATTGCTGGCATCGCATCTTCTCTTTGGAAATATCTGGCAGGCGTTCACCGCGCTGCGGTCCGGCCGGCCGGGCCTGGCCGATCACATCCTGGGGCTGGTCGTGCGGCCTACCTGGCTACTGCCGCGCCCCCGGGCGTACTATCATTTTGTGCAGGGCATGCTGGCCCTGCGTACCGAGCAACTGGAGGAAGGTGATCGGGCACTGCAACGAGCCCTTGCCGGCCCCTTACGCAGTGATCGGGACCGGGCGTTGGCTCTGCTAAACCGGGCGCACATTGCCTATCTTCAACAAAACTGGAGCGCCTGTCGCGCGCTTAAGGAGGAAGCCGAACAGCTACAGGCCAGAGACCTGCTCATCAAGGAACACCTGAAAAAACTTAATCAGGCACTGAATCAGCAGGGTGACGCCCGTTTGAACTGAGTACACTGTAATCTAAGGTTGTATTTAGTATAGGGTATTAGGTAGTACCATTTGCTTACATCCAAATACCCTATACCTACTACTATGTACCGTGAGGTTGGGCGTTGAAAAGGGTCACTTAATGAAATAGTCTATGCCCAACCTCACGATTTTTTACTGGCGAATAACCAGCTTCTGGGTCCAGTATCCCCGGTCACTTTCCATCGACAAAACGTATATCCCTGAGGATAGCCGGGGCAACCGCAAGTTCATAGTTCCGGTGTTGGTACGCCATTGACCGTGTACTTGTCCGTTCAGATCGACCAGGCGCAGATGTCCGCTCTGCGGCAATCCCTGGATCCGAATATCCTGACTGGCCGGATTGGGCCAAAAGGCCACCTCTTGCGGGTAAGCAGCCCGGGTGCTGGTGACAGGTGCCGCAAAGGCCGCAAAGAAAAAGACCGTATTGGTCACTGCGGGCGTGATGCACTCGGTGTGCGTGGCGGTTTCACTCAAATTGGCCGAGTTGAAACTGGGCGCACCATTTGCCCGCATTACCGAATCGGCGATCACACTA
>JASBTH010000203.1 GCA_030148525.1 Saprospiraceae bacterium
GGCTGACGGCTAACGGCTGACGGCTGACGGCTGACGGCTGACGGAGTTTTTAATTAATAGGGTTTAATTCTTAATTAGCTGGATACCAGCCATTTAATTAAAAATTAAACACTAAAAATTAAAAATTTAAGAACCGAACCACCCCGTAGCCAATCCCCGCGAGGAACAGTGCTACAAACCCGATGGTACTATACTTGCGTAGGGTCGTATTCCCAAAGATCAGACAGAAAGCGTATTTAATCAGGGTGTTGGAAAAGGCAGCCAGGATAATGGCGGCACCGGCAACCCCTATTTGGATTGATTTTTCCTGATAATCGGCCATGGAGATGGTGATGGCATCAATATCGGTGAGTCCGGCAATTAAGGAAGCGATATACACTCCGCTGTCGCCAAAGTACTCATTGGCGTAACCAACCAGCAATTGGATGACAATATAGATGCCGGCAAACACAAAGGCCTCTTTAAAGTTGATGGGATTAGAGGCCTGCCGCGGGGATGCCTCCACTTCATCTTCCCGGTTTTGACGACTCATCCAATACCCGATTCCAACCCCGAGCAGGCCGAACATAGTTACGGGTAGCCACAGCATTTGCAATAATTGCTGGTCCAAAATGAATAGCCAGATCAATAGACGGGGGAACATAATGGAGGAGGCCAGCAAGATCGCCGAGGCTTCAACTACCCCACCCTTTTTCGATCCACTCGTTTTGCGGGAGAAATACCAGGCCGTAGCCGTACTGGAAGCAAAGCCGCCAATAATACCCGTAATCAAAACGGAACGCCTGGAACCGATAAACTTCTCGATGAAATACGCCAGAAAGTTCAGGCTGACGAAAATGACCACGATCAACCAGGCTTTATAGGGGTTGAGGGTCTCGAATGGTCCAACATTTTCGTTGGGAAGCAGCGGCATCACCAATGCGGTGATCACCACCATGATCAATATGGAGAACACCTCCTGCTTATCGAGTTTATCGATCAGGGCGTGCAGCCGGACCTTTAGTGCCAGCAGGGCGGTAACAATGACGGCAATACTGACCGCGCCGTGGTAGTTTTCTTTCACTACCAATCCGCCCAACAGAAAAGCGATGATCAAGGAAAACTCCGAAGTGCCCCCGTAACTCCCCTTGTTGGCAGCTTGTTGATAGGAGAATACGGTGAAGGCAAAAGTTCCAAGCAACGCCGCTACGTATACCCAGGGAGAATACAGATCGGCATAGGTAGCCGCCAAAAAACCGATCAAGGCGACGATGGGGAAGGTTCGCACCCCGGCGAAGGAAGGGTCGTCTTCGTCGCCACCCTTCGAAAATTCGCGCTCCAACCCCAGCAGCAGACCAATGCCCACGGTAATGAGCAAATTCTTGAAAAAAGCGAGAAGTTCCGGATCAAGAGATAGGTCAGTGAGTTCACCCATGGTAATGATGTAAATTCTTAATGATTAATTTTTAATGGCTAATTTTTAATTATTAGAGTGTACTTTCAATAATTAAAAATTATTCACTAAAAATTTTAAACTGCCTTTGGCTTATCGATTCCCGCCAGGAAGGATTGCAGAGGTATATCCCCCGGCAGTTCTAGTTTTTTTCGCAAACGATAGCGCGCTTTTTTGACCCCGGCATCACTGATATTCAGGAGGGTTGCAATCTCCTTGCTGGAAAGGTTCATGCGCAAGAGGCAGGCAAAGCGTTGTTCGGTGGCCGTGAGGGGGCCATATTGCTCATTGAGAGCACCTAAATAGCGAGGATGGACCTGCTCGAAGGTGGAGAGGAACTGCTTCCAGTCTTCGTCGGACTGGATATCGCTTTGGATGGTGCGTTGAATACGACGCAAGTCCGCTCCGTTTCCGGCGTTTTTTCCGGACCGCAGCCGTTCCATTTCCTGGTGTACGTTAGAAAGGACCTCGTTTTTCCGGCATAATTGAAGGACCTGCGCGGCCAGTTCCCGTTCCAATTTTTCCTGTTCGAGACGGGAAGCAGCTAATTCGGCCTTTTGGCGGCGGTCACGCTCATGAGCGAGTAATCGCTCTTTACGCCGGCGCCACCACAATGCGTAGATAATGAGGGCCGCCATAGCTCCCAGGGCTATCAGGGCAATGGTCAACTGACGCTGCTCCAGCTTTTCGAGCAAAATACCCTGATTGAGAAAGGCTATTTCCTGGTCTTTCTTCTCCACCTCGTACATCAACTTTGCTTCTTCCAGTTGACGTGTTTTGGCAACGGTATTCAGGCTATCCCGGATGACGGAATATTGACGATACGCCGTTAATGCATCGGTTGACCGCCCCAATTCTTCATAGATCTTTGCGTACAGTTTGTACCCGTCTTTCATCATGGAATAGGCCTGGATTCCCTGAAAAGTGCTTTGAGAGGAATCCAGCAGGGCAAGCGCTTCACGAATATTTTTTTGCCGAAAGGCAATACTTGCCAAATGCTGCTGTACGGATGCCCCGCTGAATCGATCATCGATCTGTTCGAAAAGGACCAATGCTTTTTGATAGTAATCGACGGCCAGGTTGAGCTGCCCGGTGGAATCGGCCCAGTCTCCTAAATTCCCTAGCGACTGTGCCTTTCCGAAGGGATCATCCAGGGACTCTGATATGTCCAGCGATTTTTGGTATGCCTCACGGGCTTGCTCATAATTTTCCCGCAGGAAATAAACATAGCCCAGATCCCGGTAAGTCTGGCTTAGGTAGTACTGATCATTGATCCGTTCGTAGATTCCCTTTGACCGGTTTAGATACGTTTCGGCATCTTCCAGATGCATGGCTGCTGTCATAGCCTCGCCGGCCGTGCGCATGGCATCGGCCATACGGGATGAGTCCCCGACCAATTCGTACCGCCTCAGCGCGAGCAGATGTTGTTGAGTGGCCAGATCAAATTGCCCGCGATTATGGTATACCTGCCCTTTCAGATCGAGTCCAAAACCAATAAACACCGGATTCTCCAAATCACGAGCTACCTCCAGAAACCGCTCGTTTAGAATCAGGGTGCTGTCGTACTGCCCGATTTCCTTGTGTATGGCCGCCATATTACCCAGTATTATGGCTTCTTCGCGGGGCCAATCCATAGATTGCAGAAGTTGATCGGCCTGACGATAATACGACATGGCCTGGCCGAAATCACTGCGTACCATGGCGATTCCGCCCAATTTATCGTAACACAACACCTGATCTCGCGGACGCTCCATGGTCAAGGCGAGATCCAAGGCCTCGTAGATATACTTCTCAGCCCGGGCAGGATCATTGAAGGACAGCGCACTGTAGAGCTCGTAAATAATAGCAAATCGGTTGGAGTCTTCCCCGACAGAAGTCAATTCCCGCTCCAGGCTATCCACCAGACTTTGTTGCCCGAATAAGATTTGGGAGCCTGCCAGCAAGAACGCCAGCAGCAAAAAAATCGGCTTTTGAGGCATATAACTATTTGGTCGTTTCCTTGAAAATACAACTTTTCTGGCAATCACAAGGTGCTCGCACTCAACGTTAATCAAAGTTAACAAACCTTAAGTTGACTGGATTTTCAGGCCTTAAAAGTGGTCGTTCGTCTACGAAAATGAGTCAATTCGATTTTCCATGTTAAAACAAACAACCTTAATACAGTTTTCACATTTAGCAGGGAGTACCTTTGCACCAATAATTATTTGGTATCACGACTCCACTAATTGAAAACATGAAAAAGCTACTTTTCCTTAGCACATTGATCTTTCTGTCTACCTTATCTTTCGCCCAGCGTCCTACGGGCAGACCTTCTATTACCGGAAAAATCACCGGTACGGTTACGGATACCATGACAGGAACCCCCATCGAATTTGCCACTATTGTTCTGTTGAAGGATAGCAGTCAGATTAACGGTATCGTTACGGAGACCGACGGCACTTTTAAACTATTGAATGTAGCTCCGGGTACCTACGATGTACAGATCTCTTTTCTGGGGTACGAAACAAAAACTATTAGCGGAGTAGAAACTACTCCGCGCAGTCCGGATACCGATCTGGGATCGATATTACTGGCATCTTCCTCCATCGACCTGGGTGAAGTACAGGTGACCGGCGAACGTGCTGCCTTCGAAGCCAAGATCGACAAGATCGTATACAACGCCGAGAAAGACGTAAGTACCGCGGGCGGAGACGCCTCTGATGTACTGGCAAGAGTACCCCTGTTGGCAATCGACAGTGAGGGCAATGTTTCCCTGCGCGGTTCCCAGAACCTTCAGATTCTGATCAACGGTCGCCCTTCTATTATCTTTCAGGGAGGAAATGTAGGAGATGCCCTGAAAACGCTGTCGGCCGACCAAATCAAAAGTGTAGAGGTCATCACCGTTCCCACTGCCCGCTACGACGGGGAAGGCTCCGGCGGTATCATCAATATTATTACCAAGAAAAAGTCAGTTAAAGGCTTCACCGGAACGGTCAGTGGTGCACTGGGAAACCGCTCCAACCGCGGCTCTGTCAACTTGAACTACGCCCGCAACCGCTTCGGCCTCAATTTTAACGGCAGTGGCTTCTTCAGTTGGCCGCGCGAAAGCTTTAGTGACTTTTTCCGCAGAGACGTTGTGGATGGTCAGGAGCGAATTCTGGAACAGAACAGTGATGGTGAGAGCCAGTTCTTCGGACCGCGTTTCTCGTTGGGAGCAACCTACGACATCAACGCATTTAATACCCTGTCCACCAGTATGACCTATCGCGGATTCGGACGTAGTAACGAAAATGTGACTCTGGCTACCTTCACCGATCCTACCACCAGCCGTTTCCAGGAATACACCCGGATCAGCGAGTCCGAAAGCATTCGCGGTGGTTTTGACTGGACCACCGATTACCGGCGTACGTTCAATAAAAAAGACCAGGAGCTGGCTTTTGCTTTTCAGATAAGCGGAGATAACAGTAATACCGATAATATCCTGCAGCAGGAAAGTCTGATCGACGACGACCCTTCCCTGTACCAAAATCAGCGCAACGAGAACGACGGTTTGAACCTGGAAACTACCTTTCAGCTCGATTACACCCATCCGTTCACAACGAAGATTAAAATGGAAACTGGCGCGAAAGCTATTTTGCGTACCATTTCTTCGGACTTCCGATTCCGGATCTTCGATCAGGACGAACAACAGTTTTTTACTAACCCCCTGTTATCGGATGACTTTACGTACGAGCAAGATGTGTACGCCGGGTATTTGTCTTTTAATTTTCAGCTAAGTGATAATTGGGCATTTATTGCCGGTGCACGCTACGAAAAAACGGATATCAAAGGCTCCTTTGTTTCCCAGGATTCCTCAAACTTTGCCAACGATTACGAAAACTTCCTGCCCAGCATTATCCTGAGCCGGAAATTCGGTCAGTTCACCTCGCTGCGGGCCAGCTATACAAAGCGTATCCAGCGTCCTGGTCTGCGTTTTGTCAATCCCTATATTGAGTTGAGTGACCCGCGGGATATCGAACAGGGTAACCCTAACCTCTTTCCCGAGAACTCCGATCAGTTGGAGTTAAACCTGAATACCTACCTGAGTGGTGTGGTATTGAATGCTTCGGTGTTTTACCGCCAAACCAATGATGTAATCGAAAGTTTCCTGTCGGTCATTGATGATGGTGTTTCCTACACAACTTACCAGAACATTGGCACCGCAAAAACCATTGGATTTAACCTGTTCAGTTCCGGAACGATTGCCAAAAAACTACAAGTTCGCGGTGGAGTGAATATCGAGAATTACAATAGTGAAGGAATTATTAGAGGGGAACGCCTGTCCAACAACGTTTGGGTCTGGGGTGGCAACCTGAACTTTACTTACAGCCTGCCCAAAGACTTCAAAGTGGAGATCAACGGTTTCTACCGGTCACCACGGGCGACGTTGCAGGGAACACGTGCCTCTTATCGCCGCATCAGCTTTGGTGCACGCAAGGAGTTCATGGAGGGCCGCGCGAGCCTCGGATTGGTCGTAAGCCAGCCCTTCCAGGAATTCCTCGAGTTCGAGAACGAACTGGAAGGCCCATCCTTCTATCAGCGTAGTGTAAGTGCCTTCCAGTCGCGAAATATCGCCCTGAGTTTTAGCTACCGTTTCGGGAAACTGGATTTCAATGATCGCAGCCGCCGCGGCCGCAGCCTGATCAATAATGATGATCAGAAAGGTGCCGCCGGAGGCGAGCAATACAATTAAACCTCCTATATCCATGCCCATGGGGCCGATCCGAATTCACTCGGGTCGGCCCCTTTTTTTGTTGGTAAAACGGCTTTCTCCAGACACCTTTCCGTAGAAAACTAATCTTCATTCCTTTACAACAGGCATAGATTTAGTAGATTACGGATCGAAATTTTTTCCTCCCTTAACTCTTGTTATTTATGAAAAACATTTACGTTGGTCTTTTCTTCATGTGTTGTTTCTGGAGTACCCAACTCGGTGCCCAGATCACGTTGACTTCCAGCAATTACGTACAGGTGGGCGACCGTGTACAGATCGCAACTGATTCGATGAGTGCCCTGACGCCTGGTGAAGGTGGTGCTAATCAAATCTGGGACTTCACCAGCTTGTCTGCCCAGGATACGGCAATCGTATCTATTGTCGATCCGGCTACGACGATCTACGCCGACTCTTTTCCGGATGCCAACCAGGCTTCACTGGTCATTGCCGACATGGATACCGCCATTTCCTACCAACTAATCACTGCGGATCACTTGTCGTTGCTCGGCGTAGGCGTGGGCCTATTTGCGCCCAATCTGCCCGAAACCGGGTCCGATCCCGATTTTGATGTGATCCGTTTTGATCCGCCCGAGCTACAGGCGGTATTCCCAACGACTTTTGGCAGTAGCTTCCAGGATTCCAGTGAGGTTACCTTCTCGATCACCGATGAAGGGGCAACCCTGGCATTGAAGCAAGTAACCCGTAAATCAGCCACCATTGACGGATGGGGTACGGTACAAATGCCAAACGGCAATTTCCAGGCCCTGCGCGAACAAGTCATAACCACGGTTACCGACAGTATTTTCCTGAGTGAGCCCGGAGAGGATCCCATCTTTTTCGGTGGCGACTTCAGCGTTGATACCAGCTATAACTTCCTGGCCGCCGAATCCAAAGGCGTTTTGGTAAGCTTTGACTCCCGCTTCATACTGGACGGGGAACCAACGGACAGTCCCTACCAGGTCACCTTCTCATTGGTTGGTGGTGCTCAGGGTAGCGCTCCCGTATCCGACTTCCTGGTTGCGATTCAGGGCGAATCTGGTGCCGTTCAATTTACCGATCAATCAACCAATGATCCCACCGACTGGATGTGGGACTTCGGAGACGGTAATACCAGCACCATGCAGAACCCAACGCATAGCTATGCTGAAGGTGGCACCTACAATGTATGCCTTACCGCTGGTAATGAGTTTGGCAGCAACGAAGTTTGCAAAGAGGTGTCGCTGGTGGTGACCAGCCTCAACAACCTTCCGGCTGGTACAACCCTGAAGATAATGCCCAACCCATTCAGTGATCAACTCCGCCTGCGTCTCACCAATTGGGACCGCCCGGCCGCCGAGTTGTTGATCTACGATGCCACAGGTCGCCTGCAGTACCGCACCGAGCTGCGCGACGAGGTACGTATCAATACCACCCGGTGGGCACCCGGCACCTACAGCTACCAGTTGCGCCAGGCCGATCAGGTGCTGCGCACCGGTCAGTTGCTGCGGAAGTAAATCAAAAGAGGCTTGAAATCCTACCCGGGGTTTCAAGCCTCTTCTTTATCTCTTGATCAATGAATACTGATCAACTCCTGTCAAAAGTTGAATCGAACGGTCGATCGACAGGTGTTGCCCGCACATTTTCCTTTCCAGCTACCTTGCGCATCTCCCGGATCGGTGCTCACACACCAACCACCGCCATTATCGCGACCGTGATGTTGCTTCAATAAGTCATCTTTATACAGGCGCAATTCATCGATGTAAAAGCCATCATCGCCATTGGTCTTTACCAGAATATGTGTAATGTTTTTCGACGACGAAATACTAAAGGATTCATCGCCGGACAAGCAATTGCTTGATACACCCCGCTTGGACTTACTGGACACCCGGTCATTGCCCGACCAAAATTCTACCGTGATCGTATTATTCGTCCCCTCATTATCAAGATCACTGTGACAGACGTCGAAGTCAGCTTTCCAGGTGAACGTGGGCTGTGGTAGTGATTTGGCGTAATCGAATCGCACCGAAGAGCGACAGGTATTCCCGGCACACTTTCCTTTCCAACCACCCTGAGCATCCCCGGGGTCAGTACTCAGGCACCAACCACTGCCATTGTCGCGACCGTGGTGATTCATTAAGTCGTCGTTCTTGTAAAGCCGCAGTTCGTCTATGTAGAAGCCATCATCCCCATTTGTTTTGACAATTACATGGGTCACATTTGCATTGGACTCCAGGGAAAACCGGGCATCACTAGCCAGGCAGTTGGCATCTACGCCATCCCGGTATTTAGCACCCACCATGGTGCTATTTGCCCAGAATTCCACCGTAATCCGGTTGGCGGTCTGCGTATTATCTAAATCGGAATGGCATGCGTCGATATCCACGTACCATTCATTTTCTACTGTCCCTCCAACTGCCGGCACCGGTAAAGCGGGATTGGGCCGGTACGCTGTCAGTGGGTATTCGGTAGTCCCGGTAACAGCTGCCTGTCCATTCAAACTGCTTACCTTTTCCACTTTCATGACATTACCTGAAAACTCTACCAGCAAATATTTATTCTGCGAAGCTGATCCGCAAAAAAAGACCGGCACATTTCCGTAATCGGGAGGACTGTTTACGCTTCGCTTACCCAGGGACGAATGGTAATGCCCCACAAAAACAGCTGATACCCCATAGGTAGTCAACAGGTCTTTAAAGGTATTGGAAAGCTGCGTAGCCTCTGTTGAAGAATATCCATCGGACCAGTGCCCTCCCGGATCATGGAAATTCAGAATAATGGCTTTGCCGGCGTTGCGGGCATTCGCCAGATCCGCTGCCAGCCACGATAAAGAGGATCGGATCTTTACGGTTTTGCGTTTCGCCGCACCGATACTTACGTAATTGCTCCAATCCGTTTCATAGACCGGGTAGTTGTGTAATTGGACAAAGTGCACATTTCCGACGTCCCACGAATAAGCAAGGCTGCCCCGGGTAGTCGTTTCGATGGGTAGACCGGCTTGCGTTTCCTGCCTAAAATCAAAATTTGTCGCACCATTCGTCTTGATATGATCGATCATGTACTCCACCATCCGGTTGGCGGCGGCATTTTCGTAGGTGTCGTCTACATTATTGGCGTAATCGTGGTTGCCCAGGCCCAAAAACATCCGGGTATTCAGATAGGCGTAGATCTCTTTGAATTTGTTCAGTTGATTACCGTGCCCGAAAGCGGTCAGATCACCATTCATGATCATTCCCTGTACATTGCCTTTCTGCGCAATCAGCTTGTTCATGGAAGCAACGTGGTTCCTGTTTAATTCGGTGGCTCTGCGTTCTTTTTCATCATCTGATTCTGCCTGCCCGCTATCCGTCTTATCCGTCCATGGCCACTGTGAATCGGAGGCAAAGATCAGGTGAAAGGTGCTCGCAGGATTGCGTCTGCCAGGGACAGTTACTGACGAATTGCTGATCTGGTAGTAAGCCCGGTTATGGATTTTCACCTCCTTGGTGAACAAATCCAATTGAACGAATAATCCGTCTGTTTTCCGGAGATAGACGGACCATTCATCCCTTTGTTCTTCCCGGAAAGTTGCGTGTTCCCGCGAAGCATTGGGCTTATACTCGGCCCATGCTTTGGGACCAACTTGTTCAAAATGGCCGGCCGGCCGACCATTTTGCTGGTAGGCCACGTATTTTACGTTAGTTCCTTTGACAGTTTGTGCCGACAGGAATACAGCGCAAAGCAAGAACAGAAAACTTAAAATTCCTTTTGCTAATGGCATAATTATGGATTTATAGGTGTACAATACAATATAAAGGCATTAAAAAACCGTGGCTATACACTACCCTACCTCAATAATGTCAAAGGCAAGATCGTAATGCTGACTCGTACTTTTCCAGTCAGGTGGGGCTTGGGGGTGAAATAGAGGTGTAGTCAAGGAAGAAGGGTGTGGCAGGTCCAACCACTATCATAGTTTAATCTACATTAATAAAAGCGAAAAAACGTTGTTCCCGCATCGCTTAATTCGCATTACCCGCTTTCTGTTCTTTCTATCGCCAAAAAAATCCCACCCATCCGGAAAATCGTCCGGCAGGGTGGGAGTGTTCAGTACAAGCCA
>JASBTH010000230.1 GCA_030148525.1 Saprospiraceae bacterium
ACATCCGTGGTCACCGACGCCTTCCACTACTGTGTGCACACCCGAGTTACGCACGGCAAATCGCTCGCCGGCCATTCCTCTGATGTACGCTTCGCCAGAGGTTGCTCCGTAGAAAGCTACGTTCCCGATAATAATGTTCTCACTGGGCCGGAAGGTGACTTCCCGGTCAGGCACCACAATTAATCGTCCGCCCGAAAGGCCTTTACCGAAGTAGTCATTGGCTTCACCCTCAAGGGTAAAATGCAGCCCTTTGGCTCCAAAAGCACCAAAGCTTTGGCCAGCCGAGCCCCGAAACCGAAAATCAATAGTACCATCGGGCAATCCGTCACTACCGTATGCCTTGGCTATTTCGTTAGATAACATGGTGCCGGTAGCCCGATCAGTATTTCGAATCGCAAAGGACGACTGTACCTGTTTACCCTCTTCCAACGCAAGTTGAGCCCGCTCGATGAGCTTGCGATCAAGCACCTGGTCGATCCCGTGATCCTGGGGCACCAGTTTGCGTTGCCCCACAGTCTCATCAGCAGGCTCCTTATACAAAATGGGGCTGAGGTCCAGTTTACGGTATTTCCAATGTTGTATATCCTGGGCCATTTTCAGCATCTCCACCTTGCCGACCATCTCATCGACGGTACGGAATCCAAGATCAGCCATTAAACGGCGCAGATCCTCCGCTAAAAAGCGGAAGAAGTTGATGACGTAATCGGGGGTTGCATTGAACCGCTTACGCAACTCCGGATCCTGGGTCGCAATGCCAACCGGGCAAGTATTCATATGGCACTTGCGCATCATGATGCAGCCCTCCACAACCAGTGCCGCAGTAGCGACACCCCACTCTTCGGCCCCCAGAAGAGTAGCAATAGCCAGGTCACGACCGGTACGGATCTGCCCGTCGGTTTGTACCGTTACCCGATCGCGAAGTTTATTTTTCACCAGTGTCTGGTGAGTTTCCGCCAGCCCCAGCTCCCAGGGAAGTCCGGCGTGCCGGATAGATGTCAAGGGCGAAGCGCCGGTTCCGCCATCGTGACCACTGATCAGGATAGCATCTGCATGCGCTTTAGCTACACCGGAAGCGATAATACCTACCCCGGCTTTGGAAACCAGTTTCACATTAATACGCGCTTCGCGATTGGCGTTTTTCAGGTCGAAGATTAACTGGGCCAAATCCTCGATGGAATAAATATCGTGGTGTGGAGGCGGCGAAATGAGCGATACACCTGGTGTAGAGTAGCGGACGCGCCCGATCCAATCATCCACTTTGTGTCCCGGCAACTGCCCGCCTTCACCAGGCTTAGCTCCCTGGGCCATTTTTATTTGTAGTTCATCAGCATTTGTGAGGTAATTATTAGTCACCCCAAAACGTCCCGAAGCAACCTGTTTGGTGGCCGATCGCTCCCAGTCTCCATTCTCTTTGGGAGTGAATCGAATTTCATCTTCACCGCCTTCACCGCTGTTGCTTTTTCCCCCAATCCGGTTCATGGCAATGGCCAGCGTGGAGTGGGCCTCGTGTGAAATAGATCCAAAGGACATGGCCCCCGTGGCAAAGCGCTTCATAATCTGCTCGGCAGGTTCAACTTCCTCCAGCGGAATGGAATCTCCCCGACGGAAGGTAAGCAACCCGCGCAGGGTCATGGCCTGCTTGGTCTGCTGATCGATCGAATCCGCATATTGGCGGTAGGTGTCCCAACAATTCTTGCGGGTAGCAACTTGCAAATAGTGGATACTCTTGGGGTTAAACAGGTGAGCTTCTCCCCGGCGCTTGTATTGAAACACGCCACCTACATCCAGCCTGGGCTGGGTACTGGCTTCTTCCGGGTAGGCTCCCTTGTGGCGGATCATCACCTCCCTGGCAATACCGTCGAAACCGATTCCCTGTATCCGGGATATAGTTCCGGTAAAACAGTGTTCCACTACCCTGTCGTCAATACCTAAGGCTTCAAAAATTTGCGCCCCCTGATATGATTGCAGAGTAGAAATACCGATCTTAGACATAATCTTCAGAAGTCCCTTCCCAACGGCGGTGCGGTAAATGGTGAGCGCCTCATCAATACCGGATACCGATTCGAGCGCTCCCCGATCCCACAGGTCATTTAGGGTAGCGTAGGCCATATATGGATTTATAGCCGTAGCACCGTATCCGATCAGAGTGGCAAAGTGATGTGTCTCCCGTACGTCACCAGCCTCGATAACAATGGATGTCAGCGAACGCAGCCCTTCCCGGATCAGATGATGGTGAACCGCACCCGCGGCTAAAAGAGAAGGTATGGGTGCGTGGAAAGCATCCACATTGCGGTCCGACAAGACCAGTACATTATTACCATTACGCGCCAGATCCTCCGCCACCGCGCAAATGCGGTCAATAGCAGCCTTTAGGCGCCCCTTCTGTAGGTCAGCTTTGAAGACTATATCGATCAGACCCGTTTTGAAATGCGGATGCTGAACGTATTTAATTTTATTCAGTTCCTTATTGGTCAGGACCGGACTATCCAGGTGGATAAAGCGGGCCCGGTCAGGCTTTAGATCCAGAATATTACTGTGCCCGCCCAGCAAACTGTACAGAGACATCACCGACCGTTCGCGAATAGGATCGATAGGCGGATTGGTTACCTGTGCAAAAAGTTGTTTGAAGTAATTCGCCAGATGCTGAGATTGGTGGGACAAGGCCGCTAATGGCGTATCGGCACCCATTGACCCGATGGGGTCCTTCTTATCTTTTACCATGGGCGTTAGCAGGAACTTGACATCTTCCCGCGTAAAGCCGAACAGCACCTGGTTGCGAACCAACGTTTTTTCGTCCTGAGCGATGATATCGGGCACCTGGTCATCGAGGGCGTCCAGGGTAATTCGGTTGTCATCGAGCCAATCCCGGTAAGGTAA
>JASBTH010000236.1 GCA_030148525.1 Saprospiraceae bacterium
CTCCGTCCTCTGCACCGGGTCAATCACACCGTACCTGCATCCAATAGCTTCCTTTTCGGAAAAAGTCGAAGCAATCAAGTCCATACAGGGGGAGCAGTATACCTACTACGCCTGAGCGTATACGGGTAACGGGTTGCACGAGGGGGCGGTGACTTCGGCAATGAGGGTGGCTGAATATTTGAAAAACAAGCTACAACATACTTTATGAGTTAATAATAGCATTGGGGAGTTGATTATTATTGTTCAAAAAATTAAATTGTTCATGACTCATGAACTACTACCAATAATGAACAAGGCTAAACATCCACTGCTGGAAATTATCATTGACCACCTCGCCAACAAGCTTGGGGACCAATTAGAATACGATCTTGCTCATGGAGGCAGCAAACATTCACTTTGCGATTCAACGCTTCGTGTGCATGGCCGGGAAATATGTGTCGTTATCAAAAATGAAGTACGCCCTAATCAAGTTCCTTCCTTACAGGCACAACAAGATCAGGTTGAACATCTGTTGGTTGCTAGTAATTATATCACACCGTCCGCCAAAAAACTACTGCAAGAGAAGAGAATTAACTACGTAGATCGTGTTGGAAATATCTGGTTCCAACTGGCCCCCATCTACATCCATATTGAAGGAGTACCCAATCAACCTCCGACTGAGGACCGTAAGAACAGAGCCTTCACCAAAACAGGCATAAAAGTTGTCTTTCAGTTCTTGAATAATCCTGAGCTGGTAAATACCACTTACCGTGAAATAGCCCATAGCGCCCGGGTTAGCTTGGGAACAATCCCCAAAGTGATGGCTGGTCTTCAGGAAGAAGGATTCCTTTTGCGAAAACACGAATCAGCGTGGATGATTCCTGAATACAGGTCTTTGCTGGATAGATGGCAATTTGAATATTCAAAAAAATTAAAACCCGGCCTTTTTATAAAACGATTCCGGTCCATTGATCCAGATTTTTTAAACGTCTGGAAAGACATAGACTTAAAAGCTGATTCTTACTGGGGCGGGGAAGCTGCCGGCTACTTCCTGACCAAATACCTGAATCCAGAAATTTTCACGGTGTATACAAACCAAACCATTGGTGATCTGATGAAAAACTATCGCTGGGTACCCGATGAAAAAGGCAATATTCATATTTACCAGGCATTCTGGCAAAAAAGTAGTACTGATAAGCATTCTTCCATCGTACCAGCTCCCCTGGCGTATGCCGATCTCATGAGTACGGGAAATAGCAGATGCATGGAAACGGCAACTATAATCTATGAGCAATACTTACCAGAACATTCATGATTATGCCTTTGGGGAGCATTTTGGAGCGTTCTCCATTTTGCTGGATACCTTTCGTTCATTTAAGCTGCATCATTTTTTGATTGGAGCACAGGCAAGGGATGTACATTTCTTTCAACAAGGTATTAAACCCTTAAGAGGAACAAGGGATATTGATTTTGCAGTAATGGTAAGCTCTTTTGCCGAGTACAATGAACTATTAGATAACCTAGTACATAAAGGTTTTAAAAGAGTCAAAAATCCGCACCGAATTGTGTGGGGTAAAGGAGAAACAGTCATTGACATCCTCCCATTTGGTCAAATTGAAGAGAATTATACTGTCAATTTTGATGAAAGGAATATCGAATTATCAGTTTTAGGCTACCGGGAAATACAGGAGGAAACACTGACATATAGCATTGAGGGACCTCAAAGGCTATCTGTCTCTGTTCCACCGTTACATGGTTTATTTATTTTAAAGTTGCTTTCCTGGGATAACCAAAAACCTGACAGAGAGAAGGATTTACAGGACCTCTATCAAATACTGAAAAATTATTGGGAATTCGTTGAAGACGAAGCATATGAAAAGCATACAGATCTATTTGGGAATGACTTTGATATAACTTTGGCAGCAGCCAGAATTCTCGGCAGGCATTTAAAAACAACAGCCCAAAAGTCAGAATATTTAGAAAGACGAATTATTGGTATTCTTGAGGAACAATCATCCTCTATCGAAAACCCGGGACTGCTTCTTCAAACATTCTCTCGAGAAGCCAACAAATCATTAGCAGCCATAAAAAACGCTGTTAGATGAAATATTACTGGGAATGAACGACAAAAAGCCTACTAATTAAGGCCTTACAAACACCATACAACATCTTAATCCCTGCCCCCCGTAGCTTCAAATGGTGGAAATGTAGGCGGTGATCCGTGCTTTCCGAAGTGATACTCTCCGTGAGCTCTACAAAACCAATGCGCTGCCAGCCTCGGGCTTCCTGGTCATCGATCTCCGAGGTAAAGAGATCGTGGATAAGCTTGCCACCGTCGCGGTTACTATACCGACAACGAAGTGGTTTGGGAGTCCCAAACCACTTCGAGTCGAGTATATACTCGCGTGAAAAGGTTTGGGCTTTGCCAAACCTTTTCGAAAGCGGTATAGCGGCCGTTATCCCATTGATCAATTTGCATGTAAAAAGCCGGGCAGTCAGAATAAACGAGGCATAGTTTTTTGCCGAAAGGCAAAAAAACCAACAAATTTTTCTCTCGGTGCCTTCTGGATTTTTTCTCATGACTGAAAAGAACCAAATTCATCATCCATCATTCATCTCTGGGATACCTTCACCGAAGGCAGGGAGCATGCCAGCTTCTATTGATCCCCAAAAAGCTCATCCAGCTTGCGCTCCAGGGAGGGGCCGCGCAGATCCCTGGCTATAATATTGCCTTCCGGATCGAGGAGTAGGGTACGTGGGATCGAGCGAATGTTGTAGTCTTTGGCCACTGCGTTATTCCAGCCCTTCAGGTCACTAACGTGGTGCCAGCCCAGGCCATCTTTTTCAATCGCCTGTAGCCAACGATCCTTACTTTTATCCAGGCTTACGCCCAAAATGGTAAAGCCGGCATCTTTATACTTCTCGTACAGACGAACCACATTAGGGTTCTCTTTCCGGCAGGGACCACACCAACTGGCCCAGAAGTCAATGAGTACGTATTGCCCGCGTAGTTCACTGAGTGCCATCGACTCACCTGCAGGTGTTTCCTGGGTGAAGTCCGGCGCCGGAGAACCAATGGCCAGACGGCTGGCTACCTTTATTTTCTGTGCCAGCTCTTTAGCCTGACCGGGAAAAGCCTTTCCGTATTCATCGATGTATGCCTGAGCGTATTTGAGGAATAGCGGTGACTTTTTAGTTTCCGCAGCGGAGAGGATTCCTCCCAATACCATTTGGTGAGTATTGGTCTGCTCGGGTGTCCTGGCGAGCAACTGATCAAAATATTGAGCCCGTAATTCGTCGGGAAAAGAAATATTCATCAGGGTCTGGGCGTAGCGATTAACGCTTTCGTAAACCCAGGGAATGTGGGCGTAGGCAGGATCGGCGAAATCCACGTAAGTGAAGAATTCCTCTGCGAAGTACGTAAACTCATTCGCGTATTTATCTTGATTCGACAAGAACGTCAGGTAGGTATTGATCGCCAGGATCTTGGCCAGGTAGGGATTATCGTCCTCCATGACTTCCAGCAGGACCTTTTTTTCCTGGTCTACCGCCTGTACGTTCTGGATCGCTTGCTCGCGTTCTTCTTTCGATTGAGCGCGCTGGACCAGGGTGTAATACTGCCCCGTTTTTCGATTCAATTCGCTGATCGACTGCTTGAGGTTATCGTATCCCTGATTCAGGTCGGAAACAACAAATTCTGACTCCCGGATATTCTGGCAGTCACCCTGGATCAGCACTTCTTCCTCCGAGCCAGCGATTACAGGTAGCGTGCTACGTGTTGATTCACCGATGTAGTAGAAGGCAGGCCCGCTTTTCGGCAATTCAAAAGTGCCATTACCTTGCTCATCGGGCAAGGTAGCATCCACCTGGTCGTATCCGATACCCCGGAATTGGTAGAGATAAACACTGTCTTTGCATCCAC
>JASBTH010000237.1 GCA_030148525.1 Saprospiraceae bacterium
CAACCTCCAGCAAGTTGGCCACCCGTTCTTTCACCGATGTGCCGGGGACAGATCCCACATAGGCATCCAGCAATTCGTGGTAGCTAAGCTGAGCAGAATCCAGGATGGGGAAATCAGCATCGGTCAGACCAATGCGGACCAGGGCATGCCACGCATCGCAAAACCCTACGTGCCGCAAAGTTCCGCGAATAATATTCGGAATACCCTCCAGTCCGTACACTTCGCGGTACAGCAAGGAGTCGCGGTTGGGGTATACTTCGTATGTACCAAGTCCCGGAACATCCACTACCTTGTGCGATTTGAACAGCCGCTGATAGGGGATGTAGCGGAATTTGCCGTTCTCCAGGTACTGAGCCGTACCCTGCCCGGCCAACACCACATTGCGGGGGTTCCAGGTAAATTTATAATGCCAGGGATTATCATCACTTTCGGGAGCTACGAGGCCACCGGTATAGGAGCGAAAGGCCAGTAATTTGCCGCCCTTCTTTTTGATGTCATCGATCACCCGCATGGCCGACATATGGTCGATACCGGGATCGAGGCCCATTTCCCCCATAAAGATGAGCTCGCGGTTGCGAGCCTCGTCGCCCAGGCGATACATTTCCTGAGACACATAGGAGGCCGTAACCAGGTGTTTTTTTAGCTTTATGCAATCGTGGGCTACTTCCAGGTGCAGATGAGCAGGCAGCAGGGATACCACCAGGTCGGCTTTGGCGATCAGATCTTTGCGGTCGTTATTTTTCAGTACGTCCAGCCATACAGCTAACCCCTGCGGGTGGCCCTTAACCCGGAGCTGGGCTTTTTCAAGGTCCGTATCGGCAACGGTGACAAACCAACCCCGGTCACTGGCTTTGGAAAGAACATAATCGATGAGGGAAGAGGAGGAAAGGCCTGCTCCAATGATAAGGATATTGTTCATTGATTGGTATTGTTTTGTTCACACGGTTTTTTGGATAGGGCCTGGATACAATAGGTTCACAACGCAAGTCACGCATGCAGGAAAAATTACTTCAAAGTACCTACAAGGAGTTTACCGACATCACAGATTTACCGGCGCAATATAGCAAACTGCTCGTTCGCGCGAAAGATTGTCTGACCAATTCTTGGTCCCCTTATTCCGACTATAAAGTGGGAGCTGCCGTATTACTGGATAATGGCCAGGTACTCGCTGGTGCCAATCAGGAGAATGCTGCCTACCCCATGTGTCTGTGCGCCGAGCGCGTTGCGCTGGGAGCAGTGGCCAGCCAATTTCCAGGCGTACCGCCGGTAGCCATGGCCATTACGACGGCTAAAGGGTCGGAACCGGCTGCCCCCTGCGGTGCCTGCCGTCAGGTCCTGGCTGAACACGAGTACCGGTTTAAGCAACCGATCACCATCATTCTGCAGGCCCAAAGCGGAGTCATCTATGTATTCGATTCGGTGAAACCACTTTTGCCTTTTTCCTTCCACCTTTAAATCAGGTCTTAGGTTTGAGGTGTGAGGTGTGAGATTAGGTTAGAGGTTACCTCACACCTCACACCTCAAACCTCAAACCTCATACCTGTTTTGTACATTAGCGCTCGCACCCAACAGACCCTATGGACGTATACATCACGATTGGTGTTATCCTGATGACGGTGATCTTATTTATCACCGAAAAGCTATCGGTCGACCTGGTAGCCATGCTCGCTATGATCATTCTGGTAGTGACGGGGGTGATAAGTCCGGAAGACGGGGTATCAGGCTTTAGTAATAAGGCTACAATCACGGTGGCCTTCATGTTTGTGTTATCAGCGGCCTTGTTAAAGACGGGGGCTTTACAAAACCTCGCTTTTTCGGTAGGCAAATTATTCAAGCGTCGATATGCCCTGGGAGTGGCCACCATGATGGGCGTTATTGCCATCATTTCGGCCTTTGTAAATAATACGCCGGTAGTGGCGGTGTTCATCCCGGTGGTTATCCAAATCGCCTTTACTTCGGGTCACGCTCCGGAAAAAATGCTCATTCCCCTCTCCTACGCCTCCATCATGGGCGGTATGTGTACCCTAATCGGCACCTCCACCAACCTGCTGGTCAGTGGTATTGCCGAAAGTTATGGGTTGGAGCCTTTCACTCTTTTTGAGTTGACTGCCCTTGGGGTCATTTTATCTTTTGCCGGGATGATCTACATGTTCTTCGTTGGCAATCGTTTGTTGCCTTCGGATCGGCGTCCCGAGAATCTGCAGGAAGGTTTTCAGCTACGCGATTACATCTGCGAGATCAAGCTACTGGATGGTAACGAATCGGCAGGGGCACGCATCATGGATTCCCCGCTTATTCGCGATCTCAACCTCGATATACTGGAAATACGCCGCAATGGCCTGACCTTCAACCTTCCGCAGGGTGACTTCGTCCTCCAAGCCGATGATGTACTGAAGGTGCGCAGCGATATACAAAAGATCAAATCCCTTAAAGAGCGCGTGAAGGTTGTTGATGATGATGCACTCCAGGTCGGCCGCAATCACTTACGTGAAAAAAACGCCTCCCTGCTAGAGCTGGTTATCACCTCTGATTCGCCTTTTATCAATAAGACCCTGCGGGAGATCGACTTCCGCCGGCAGTTCCGGGCCACAGCCCTGGCCATCCGTCACCGCCAATCCATCGTCCACGAAAAGCTGTACGGGGTATCTCTGCAAGCCGGTGATATAATCCTGGCCGAGGTCAAAACCCACTACATACCGGAGTTAAAAAAACGGGAGAACAAGACCAACGCTCCCTTTGTAATACTATCGGAAGACCACCTTTCCGACTTCAATCGTCGCCAGTTTGCCATCGTAATCACGGTAGCCCTGGGAATCGTGCTATCGGCCAGTTTACAACTGCTTCCCATCATGGTCTCGGTGATTTCCGGAGTACTGCTGCTGGTCACTCTGGGCGTGATCTCTATGCAGGAGATGTACCGGGCCATTAACTGGAAGATCATATTTCTGCTCGCCGGGGCACTCAGTCTTGGCAAGGCTATGGCCAATAGCGGCCTCGACCAGCAACTGGCGGGCATCCTGGTCGACCAGCTCGCCGATTACGGCCCCTGGGTGGTCGTCGCCGGCCTGTATTTGATGACCTCAATACTTACCGAACTCATGTCGAACAGTGCCACGGCTGCGCTGCTGGCACCCATCGCCATTGCCACGGCTAATCAATTGGGGATTAACCCAATGCCACTCCTGGTGGCCGTCACCATTGCCGCCTCCGCCAGCTTCATGACGCCCATCGGCTACCAGACCAACACCATGGTGTACAGTGCGGGACGGTATAAGTTCCTCGATTTTTTCCGGGTAGGTGTATGGCTAAATTTGCTATTGTGGTTGTTGTCAAGTGCCTTGATACCGGCGTTGTTTCCGTTTTAGGAACGAACAATTACAACCCAATTTACGACTCCCTTGACAAGGGCGAAGAGAACAACTCCGTTTGCTGGTTCTGCGTCATTTGGTCGGCCTGGCGGCTCAGGCGATCCTGGCGGGACATCGGCAATACCCGTTTGGCCAGGCGAAGGCGATGTGTATACCGGCGTTCCTCCTGATGATAGATACCGTAGTGATCAACCAGGTCGATGCGGACGCCACCGAAGGAATGAATGATCCGCCGGTCCGGCATGATGATCCCCACGTGGGCAATACGGCCGGCTTTATTCTCGAAGAAAGCCAGGTCACCGGGAGCAGCTTGCTCAACAAAGTCTACGGTCTCACCCTCATCGATCTGCAGGCTGGCTTCGCGCGGCAGGGCAATACCGGCCATGCTGTATACCAATTGTACTAATCCAGCCGAATCGACACCGAATGGTGAACGGCCGCCCCAGAGAAAGGGGGTATTCAGGTAGCGCTTGGCAATCTTCAGTATGAAATCCGGATTGGGTGAAATATCCGAGGGAGCAATGGCTTGTCCGGAGAAGGTGTAGGGTGTTTCCCCAAGTTTGAAATGCATTCCGTCGAAAGTTGGAAGACGAGCTCCCATGGTGATGGGCACAAAGTGATCGGGCCCCATCACTGGCTGCACCAATTCCAGACTAAACGCAAAATCTTTTTGGAAGGAATCGAATTCGGAAGGTGTGATGGATTTGATCTGGCTGGCATCGACCCAACCCACGAAATTGTCATAGGCGCACCGGATTTTCACCCATTGCTTGCCTTTGCGATCCAGTATTTCGAGTAACTCTCCAAAGAGCAACTGGGAAATCATCTCGCTTTTGTGTGAAGAAGAACTCCGGATCGGGATGACACTCAGTGGGCATATTCCGTAATGCATTCGATTCCTGCTTAAATTAGGTAGGTTAGTAAGGTACGACAATGTGCCAGCTTTTGCAAAACAGTAAGCACCGGGCCTGTCCATAATAATAAAGCAGGGCCCCGGGCCGTTGGTAAATTGTGCCGATAAGGAGGCGGAATAATGTTGCTTTCCTCCGTTTATATGGCACTATTTGGATTGGGACCGTTCAATCCATTTTGTATGCTGGTAAGTCCGTACATTTGCCGCCAACCTCGGGTCTGAGGTGTGAGGTTTGTGGTGTGAGGCCTAGGTTTTAGGTCCGTCTCAAACCTCACACCTCAAACCTCAAACCTGAATACGATGACCCAAAAGCTGTTTACCACAT
>JASBTH010000247.1 GCA_030148525.1 Saprospiraceae bacterium
TTCCGGACGGAAACGAAGCAACGCTCATGTTCTCCTACACCGGTTACAAAACCTCCGAAGTGGATGTAACCCGAGCGAACAATAACGTAAGCCTGACCCTGGAAGAGGACATCGCCAAACTGGACGAGGTCGTTGTAACCGGTCTGGCCTCCGGGGTGAAGAGATCGAACTCCGGTATTGCCGTTGCTACGGTTTCCGGTGAAGAGCTCACGGAAAACACCACCGCACAGACGCTCGACAACGCCCTGTACGGCAAAGTGCCCGGGGTACTGATGCAGGCCAACTCCGGAGCTCCCGGTGGTGGTATCAATATGCAACTTCGTGGTATATCTACCCTGGGAGCAGGTTCTTCCCAGCCACTTTATATCGTGGATGGAGTATACGTCGATAACTCCTCCATTCGGACGGGACGCACCCAGGTCAGTGGTGCCAGTGGCGGACAGTCAACAGCTACCCAGGATGGGGCTGCCAACCGTATTGCCGACCTCAATCCGGATGATATCGCTAATATCGAGGTATTGAAAGGGCCATCTGCTGCCGCTATTTACGGTACCCGGGCCAACGCCGGGGTAATTATCATTACCACCAAAAAAGGACAGGCCGGCGAGACTAAAGTTAGCCTGTCGCAAGACATCGGTTTTGCACAGGGCCAAAACTTTGTTGGATTTGATACCTGGGACGAGGAAAAAATCGTCAACTTTTTTGGACAGGATGCTGCTGGGCCCGAGCTGGAAAAACTCCGCGCTGCTCAGGCCGAAGGTCGCGTAACCGACTGGGAAGAATTCTTTTATGGTGAAACGCCGCTTCTCTCCAACACCAACGTACGGATAAGCGGTGGTAACCAAAAGACCCAATTCTACGTATCCGGCGGAGCTCAGTCAGAAGACGGTATCATTAAAGAAACCGGCTTTGACCGCTACTCCATCCGGGCTAATATCGATCACCGACTGAATGATTTCATTCGCCTTTCGGTGAATTCCAACTATGTGAACTCTGTGTCTGACCGTGGTTTTACCGGTAACCAGAACAACACCGGTGGTAGCCTTGGTTACAACATCGCCTATACCCCGAGCTATGCCGATCTGTACCCCGATGATGCCGGTAATTATCCCGACAACCAATACTTCAACGACAACCCGATCGCCATTCGCGACTTGGGTGTAAACGAACAAAGGGTTGATCGTTTTATCACTGCCTTCAACATGGATATTGACCTGCTGCAAACCACCAATTCCTTCCTGAAATTCAAGGTGAACGGTGGGGTGGATTACCTGAGCGGTAACTCACAGGTGTACTTCCCAGAAGTACTGCAACACCAACGCGCTCAGGCCAACCCCGGTGATGTCATGTGGGGACGCCAAGACATTTTCAATACCAACCTCCAGGCCTTCCTGACTTACAACACCAATATTGGTAGCGTTAACTCTAACACTTCTATTGGTGGGGTACGTCTCGACCAGGATAGTGAGTTTTTACTATCCCGCGGACGTGGACTGCTCCTCGGCCAGAACAATCTTGAATGGGCTCAGGTAGTTTCCACTCAGGAACAAACCAACCAAACCGTCACCGACCTAGGTTGGGTAGCTCAGCAAGATCTGAACTGGGAAGACAAGCTGATCTTGTCACTCGGTGTTCGCTTCGACCGTTCCACCCTTAACCGGGATCAGGAAAAGTACTATGCTTTCCCCAAAGCCTCATTGGCCGCTAACCTGTCTAATTTTGACTTTTGGAGCCTCGATGACGTAAATCAATTTAAGCTGCGGGCAGCCTACGGTGAGACCGGAGGTCTTCCAAATTTCGGTAACACCTTTGAGAGCCTGAACTCTCAGCTCATCGGTGGTAGTATTGGTTCTCAGGTAAGTGCTCGTTCGATCGACCCGAACCTGGAACCCGAAACGGCATCTGAGCTTGAGTTCGGTTTGGATGTAGCTTTGTTTGACAACCGCATCACGTTCGAAGGTACCTACTATAATAAAGAGGTACGGGACCTGATCCTGGACCTGACTCCTGCGGGTTCCGTGGGTGTGGGGGCCATTGCCACTAATGCTGCGGATTTGACCAACGAAGGGGTAGAATTAGCCCTCGGCGTAAACGCTATCCGGTCTACCAATCTGGACTGGTATACCAAATTGATGTGGTGGCGTAACGTGAGTGAGATCACTCGTCTTGATATTCCCACCCGTACTACCGGCGGATTTGGTAACTCCCTGGGTACCTACCTGATTGCAGAAGGCTACTCACCAACGACCATTGTCGGTAACCCATCGGGCACCAATATTCCCGGCGGGTTGACGGTATACGGTGATCGTCAGCCAGACTTCACCATGACCTGGTTCAACCAGATCAACTTCCTCAAGAATTTTGACCTGAGCTTCCTTTTCCACTACCAGAATGGCGGTGAAGCTATTAACCTATCCGCCCTGTTATGGGATTTAGGCGGTAGTACACCCGGTTGGGATGAAGATCCCGACGGCGATGGATTAGGTCGAGGTACTGAACGGGTAGTAGAATGGTCAGGTGGTAATACCGGAGTATATATTGAGCCCACCGATTACGTGAAACTACGGGAGCTTGGATTGTACTACACCTTCCCGCAAAGTGCTTTACCCGGGCCACTGGAGCGTTTAAAAATCGGTGCTTCGGTCAACAATCTGTTGCTGTGGACTGATTATAGCAGCTACGATCCAGAGGTGTCCAACTTCGGTGCTCAGCCCATTTCCGGTAACATTGAAGTAACGCCATTCCCGAGTTCCCGCCGGATCTTTTTCCACGTAAAAATGGACTTCTAAGCAACCGGCTAGCTCAATTCATCCAATAAAAAAATAGATCATTTATGATACGATCAATAAATAAAATACTGGCATTCACCCTTTGTGCGTGCCTGACCTTATTCACCGCTTGCGAGATTGAGGAGGTTATTGACCCCAACAATCCATCGCTTGACGGGGTACTCAATGATGCCAGTCAATCAGAGATACAGTCACTGATTACTGGTCTGGAAGCGGCACACCGTGGTTACTTTAACAACGCGACAACCATGTTCGGCACCTTCGGCCGCGAGGTTTGGCCTTATTTTGGTTCGGATCCACGATTCCAGCAAGACTGGCTGGGTACCAATATTTCCGAAACCTATCCCGATTTCTTTGCATCAGCCGGCACTTACACAACGCCCTATCAGACCGTTCGCCAGGCAAACGTGCTGATACAGTCGGCTGAGAATGCTTCGGTACTGACCAGCGAGCAATTGAATGGCGTTACCGGATTTGCTAAAACGCTGGAGGCCTTCCAGTATATCTGGCCCCTCATGCAGCAATATAATAATGGCATTCGCTTCGATGTGGATGAGCCGCTCAACCCGGGACCTTTCCTGGATTACGATGATGCCCTGGCTGCCATCCGTATGCTGCTTGACGAAGGCAACTCGGACTTGAACAATGCCGGTTCGTCCTTCTTTTTCGACCTGACGTCCGGCTTTTCCGGATTTAATGATCCGGATGGTATGCAACAGGTGAACCGGGCCATTGCGGCTCGTCTTGCCCTCTACGCAGAGGATTACCAGGGAGCCCTGACCGCACTGAACAATTCCTTTATGGATTTGAATGTAACGGAATCAACTTCTGAGAAGATGAATATCGGGCCGGCTCACGTTTATGGCGAAGCCCCCGACATCAACAACCCGTTGTTTTACCCACTTGATCAGTCTACGAACACTATTCTGATCGTGCACCCTGCGTTAATTGAGGACGCACTGCCCGGTGATGCCCGTCTGAACAAATTTGCTGAGCGGGTAAACAATCCGGTACAAAACTCAGGAATCACGGATGCCAATGGCAACCAGCTCCTGGGACGTTACCAGGACGCCCGCTGGGCGACCAACACCAGCCCCATCCCCTTTATTCGCAACGAGGAATTGATCCTTATCTACGCCGAAGCCAATGCCCAGCTGGGCAATGTGACCGAAGCAGTAGATGCCATCAATACCGTTCGCAATACCTGGGGACTGGATGACTACGACGGCGCTACCGATACGGAGAGCCTGATCGATGAAATTCTGTTTCAGCGCCGGTACAGCCTGTGGGCGGAAGCCGGTCACCGCTGGATCGACCTGCGTCGTACCGGTCGTCTGAACAGCGACTACATCGACTTGCGTGATACCGGTAATATTTTTACCCAAGTGGCGCGTCGTACCTCCGAAACGAACTGGGAAAACCGCAACGGATAATTCCTTCCTAAACGGTTTTAATTCCACAATAAGCCGGCATCTGTGTATACAGGTGCCGGCTCATTATTTGTATGTTTACCGGAAAAACATGCGAACCTCCCAACTTATCCTTCCCGCCTGCTTCCTGTTCCTCTCCTCCCTGCTCTTTGCGCAAGACTATGGCCCCGTAATCCAGGATTTCGGTCCGACCTGGGAAGTCGACAATCCAGATTATCCAACCAGTTCTGACCTGCCGTACCGTGTCGTTTTTGATGTGGCAAAAGGACCGGAGTCTCCGGCTGACCAAAATCCTTCCCTAATCACATTGGCCCGTTTCCTGAATATGCACGCTAAAGCAGGGGTGCCCGTGGAGGAGCTGAAAGTCATTGCCGTACTGCACGGAGGAGCAGCCAAACACGCCCTCGACGACCAAGCCTATCAAGAGCGGTACGGTGTGGTAAATCCACATACCGATCTGTTTCGACAATTAAAAGAAGCTGGTGTGAAGGTGTATCTGTGCGGTCAGTCCATGCATGCACGCAAACTCCCACAGGATTCCATCAATCCCAATATAGGACTGGCTCTATCAGCTATGACCGTATTGATAAAGGCTCAAGCGGAGGGATACAGCGTTATTAGTATGTAATTCATCGTGAGTTTGGGCACAGACTATTTAACGCGAGGTTGGGTTTGAATGATTTCGTGAAATTCAGATAACCAAGGCCCAACCTCCCGGTACAGAGTGTCAGGCATAGGGTATTTGGATTTAAGCAGATCTTACTACCTGCTACCCTATACCAAATACAAAGTAAGGTGTCCCTAGTCGGTATGCTGGACCAGGAACTGACCGTGGTCCAGCGGCTCGCCCTTATCTGTAAAAATTTGATAGGTATACATTCCCTGACTCCACTGGTCGGTAGCAATAGTAAAGCCGTCGGCCAGGGAACGGGATTGCACGCTCATCAACTTCCCCTGACTATTGAAGATCCGGCAAATACCGTTCCCTGCCAGCACACCCGAACCGAATATAGTAACCTCTTCACTGGCGGGATTGGGATACAGTATCCAGGATGAAGCCCGGCCGTGGGGCTCCTCCAGGGAAACAACAGCCGGT
The DNA here is from genome assembly GCA_030148525.1 of Saprospiraceae bacterium. Lineage (GTDB taxonomy): Bacteria > Bacteroidota > Bacteroidia > Chitinophagales > Saprospiraceae > DT-110. The sequence goes on from JASBTH010000247.1 coordinate 5,316, forward strand.
TCGCGACAAACTTCCAGAGATACCCGATTGATATAGCCGTCGGTATTGGAGCGATGGAAGGCAAACAACCGCCAAACACCAGAAGGGGATTGGTCTCGGTAAGTAGCCAGTGCCTCTACCGGTGGTAGCTGCTTGATTTCACCACCATTCAGGCAATCATTTGCAAGCGGGAACGCATCGTCAAACCGATACGAGAAAGGACCACTGTGAGGACACCCCTCTCCCTGTACTAACAGATCGAGACTTGGCCCCGCCGGACTTCTCAGACGAAAACCAGGATCTTCGGGGCCTTCGTATGCCCCGTCGATAGCCAGGACATTTAGGTCGGTGATCGGACTTTCCAACCCTACACTGAATTCTATATTTGTAAAAGGAATAGAGCCGAATTGGAAGGTGTCCCTAATCGCAATGGTATCGCAATCGTATTGTCGGGTGGTAAAGGTGGATAACTCAGACCATGGTCCGGCACCACAGGTAGTATTCTTGCCGCGCACCTGCCACGAATAAGGCTTTGCAGCCTGTAGCTCCCGGGGTAAAACAAAAACGGAATCGTTGACAGTCCAAACCTGTTCCTGCCCATCGGTATCCAATAACCTCAATTCGTAAGTATCGGTGGTTGCCAGGCCATTCCAACTCAGTTGGGTGGCAATTGGTACTACCTGCCCGGCCCCATTTACTGGCAACCGGAGGACAGGCATTTCGCCTACCGGCGGTTGAGACTCAATCAGTATAGTAAGGGTGATCTTTTCGCCCTCCGGTGAATAGACATCAACATCTACGAGATTCCGACCCGCAGCGCCTGTCCCGGTGAAAGAAGCCTCCAGAGATAAAAGCTCATCCCTGGAAATAGTCCCCGTATCGGGTTGTACGATCAACCCTTCGGTGGCCCTTACCCGAAACGTTGCTGGCTCTCCCTGGACCTCCCCTACCCCGCCTATTCGGAGTTGTACCTGACCGGTATCGGTTTGGCAATAGACAGGGGCCTCCGGAAAAATACCAGCGGCAAAAAGGGTGGAGCTATCCGGTACTAGTCGAATGGCGTAGGGGCTTAGGCCAAAAAATAAATGGTTGTGCCCCTGAACCGTTACGTAATACCGGTCATCCGGAAGGCTATCGGGAACCTCAATCAGGGTTTCGCCAACATTGGGTAAGCCCTCAGCCAATAAATACCGTTGGTTCTCATCACGCTCGCTTACCAGCCATACATCCACTTGTCGGGCATTGACAGGAGGCTGATCCGTATTTGCCACATCCCAGAAAACTCGCTCCAGGTCGCCGGGAATCCATGACACCTCATTGCGTGTCCCCAACACCCGGAAAGGGCCGGCCTTATCCGTAACCTCCAGTGGAATGGATGCCATCCGGCGCACCATCCCCTGTTCACCAGCATTCCGGATATACAGTTCGAAGTTGATATCCCGGGAAGCACCGGGGAGTTGGTCACCGGGATCGAGTTGGCCGGTCACCAGTCCCCGCCAACTGGGAAACACCTGCAGGGCTGTAGTATCCGGTGGACGGTGGCGCAAGAGTGGTCCGATTAATTCCGGAACATTGATTGAACTACCCTCACCGTTATCAACCTCATCCCAACTCATCAAAAGCTGTTGTCCTTCCGGGTCCACTACTTCGGCCTGCAATTGAAAGGGTGTTCCTTTGGGGATCGTTTGCCCCTCCGGAAGACCAGTCACCGTGGGTAGCTGATTCTCTATCGGAACTAATTCACCACAGCCTTCGGCAGCCCTGGAGGTAGCCAGAAAGGATATCTGTTGCGTACTTACCACGTGAAAATAGGCATCGGAAGCTGCTTGTAAATTGTCGGTACCACACAGGCCGGCGTAGCCCATTATCGTACTGCCACTGCCGGGCTCTACGGCCGTTGGGTCGAATCTATTAAAGGCACAGCTGCCCCCAATACCATTGAAAGTGTGGGTAGCTCCGAGCTGATGGCCTAATTCGTGGGCTAAAAAATCAATAACCAGAAAATCACCAGACCCCGAGGGTGCCGCCGTGTAGCCTTTTGCTTTTTCCCGATCATCACATACACTGCCCAGGATAGCGTAGCCTCCTGCACTACCGCCATCCAGGATATGACCGATATCGTAACCTTCGGATCCCAATCGTTCGTCAATGAAGCGTTGGTTGACCAGGTCTTCGCTGCCAAAGGGCAGATCGAGGGTATTCGGATCCGTAACGATCAGGGTATCCTGACCATCGGGAATCACAAAGCGAATGCCAATATCGCGTTCGTATACTTCGTTCAGTCGGTTCACAATGGTGACCAGGGCCGCCAGAGTTTGCTCCTTCGATCCACCGTGGTACTGAGTAAACGAATACGTGGTCGTCATTGCCAACCGCAGGGTCCAACGTTCTTGCTCCAAAGGGAGAGCTGATCGCAATGAGGCTGACTGACCCGAAGGTTGCCATCGGCAAGGCATCTTTGGAATATCTGCCGTTGTTATTCTCGACTCCGTTTCCAGCTTAGTCTCCTTCCAGGTCAGGCGTTCGCGTTGTCGGCCCTTGATCCATTCCAGCTGAACGGCATTGGGATGGTTTTCCAGACGTACCCGCCATTGACTTCCATCGAGGGCGATCCCACGCCATGCCGAAAGAGTTGGATACTTGGCTTGTAGAGAGGAAGGTAGTATCTGTGCCGGAACCAGGGTCACAGGAATCAGTTCCCCTGCCTGATTGGGAAGTAATACCCTGATGGTTGCGGAATCACGCTGCATTATTTTTTGCCGAAAGGCCGAAAAATCAATGCCCGGTGTC
>JASBTH010000250.1 GCA_030148525.1 Saprospiraceae bacterium
ATGCCCCTTTAGGAGCGGAATATGGGTAGAAACGTAAAGGCGAATGATGGCAAGCGTGCCGTTAGGTACGCAATGTGATGGTCCCCGTTACCTCGTTCATCTTTAGTGGTTTTTGATCCGCAGCACTACCGTATCGACGGAGATTAGATGATCAGGGGATAAGGTGGTAGAAACTTGAAATCAAAGACCTCATGTGGCTTGTCTTGGTTGTGTGATTCTTTCATCTGTATAATCTCCGTTTTTTTAGTTCGAGACACACATTTCTAAACACTCTCCCGGGGAAGGATCGCCCCATCAATTCTACCAATCAATTTGCACGATCCGGAGGATCGCGCACCAACTCCCGCACAGAGACGTTAATCTTCCGTTATTGTCGCCTTCAAGGGGGGAGCGATTGCCCGAACTGACCTATTTTGCAGGAAACTGCAAAAAAAGACTATGCGACTATTCCTTCCAATCTTCTTGTGCTTCCTGACCGGAACGGCCATCCAGGCACAACATAAGCCCGTAACCTGGACCTTTGAAGCAGAAAACAAGGGTGAACAATTGTACGCGGTTCACGCTAGTGCCACGGTTGAAGAAGGGTGGTACGTGTATTCACAATTTCTGGATGATGCCGGCCCCGTACCTACCGAATTATCCTTTGATCAGGAGGACGTAACGCCTCAGGGGAAAGCAATGGAAACCGGTAAAAAGGTATCGGGCTACGACGAGATCTTTGGTATGGATATTGTAAAGTTTAAAGAGGAGGCTACCTTCACGCAAGAGGTACACGTAGCAGCTGGCGTGAAACAGGTTACCGGCGGTGTGACATTCATGGTCTGCAACGATGAACAGTGTTTGCCACCACGGCGGGAAGCCTTTATCATCAATCTCCAATAATCTTTCTGGTTCCGGCTATTGTTGTTGAATAAAAATACCTTGTTATGCGGCGTATAAGTACGGTCCTTTTATTGGCTTTTTCCGTAACCCTCTTTGGTCAAATCCAGGATCCGGTGGACTGGACATTTACCTGGAATGAGCTGGATAATGGCACCTACGAACTCATCAGTACCGCCACCATTGAAGAGGGTTGGAAGATATACTCCCAATACCTCGAAAGTGATGATGGCCCCGTACGGACCTCGTTTTTCTACGATGACGAGACCGGCTTCGAAACCATTGGTAAGAACGAAGAAACGGGAGATATAGAAAAAGGCTATGATGATATTTTTGGCATGGACGTAGTCTCCATCAAGAAAAAGGCCACGTTCACCCAACGCATTCGCCTGCAGGAGGGATATACCGGCCCCATTACGGGATACCTGGAGTTCATGGCCTGTAACGATGAAATGTGTTTGCCGCCCACCGAAGAGATGTTCTCTTTTGATGTGCCCGGGCCCGATGTTAGTGATGGCGAACCAGCTTCCGCCCCCGAGGAGGAAAGTACCGCTTTAATCGAGGATGTCGCCGTCACTGCGGAAGCCGACCCGGCGCAGGGTATTCTGCAACCGGTAACCTGGACATCTTCCTTTGCAGACTTAGGTGCTAACCAATACCGCTTGTCTTTTACTGCAGAGATTGAATCCGGCTGGACCCTATACTCGAAGGATGTTGATCCGTCCGCAGGCCCGCAGCCAACTACTTTATTACTCAACGAAGCGTCACATTTTACCTGGGATGGTGAGGTTGAGGAAGAAGGGAAAAAAATCAAAGAGGGCTACGATAATGTTTTTGCAGCAAACCTGAAAAAAATAACGGAAGGCCCGGCTATCTATCGTGTGACCCTTGAGGTGGATGATCCTACCGAACCCGTGACCGGCGAATTGTCCTTCATGACCTGTGATGATTCCAAGTGCCTGCCACCGGCTTACCTGGACATCGTTTTCCGTGCCGACGAAGGAGTCCTGCTGCTGGGAGACGAGGCAACTACCTTTCTTGCCGCCCGTGAGGGTGACGATACTTCGGCCGGAGAAATGACCTACGCAATGGTTAAACCCGACCTCGAAAATCCGGTAGGTACGTGCAGCACCGATCAGGAAACGGTTGCCCAGGCCAGTATTTGGCGAATCTTTGGATTGGGGTTCCTGGGTGGCCTGTTGGCACTTTTGACGCCCTGTGTGTTTCCCATGATTCCCCTGACCGTGAGCTTTTTTACCAAGAGTAGCGGCAACCGGCAAAAGGGTATTCGGGATGCCATCCTGTATGGCGGCTTCATCTTGTTGGTCTACCTGGTATTGAGCATTCCTTTCCATCTGATGGATTCCATCAATCCCGATATTCTGAATGATATTTCGACCAATATTTGGCTGAACCTCTTTTTCTTTGCTGTATTTCTCTTCTTTGCCTTCAGTTTCTTTGGTTATTACGAGCTTACATTGCCTGAGAAATGGACGAACCGAGCCAGTCAGGCGGAGGGTGTCGGCGGCGTGCTCGGCATCTTTTTTATGGCATTGACCCTGGCTTTGGTATCCTTCTCGTGCACCGGTCCCATTCTCGGTAGCTTGTTGGCTGGTGCGCTAACTTCGAACGGAGGTGCCTGGCAGCTCACCGCTGGTATGGGAGGCTTTGGCCTGGCTCTTGCCTTGCCTTTTGCGCTCTTTGCCCTCTTCCCGGGCATGATGAAGACCCTGCCCAAGTCTGGTGGCTGGCTGAATACCGTTAAGGTGGTGCTGGGTTTCCTTGAATTAGCGCTGGCCCTCAAATTCTTGTCCAATGCCGACCTTGTTAAGCATTGGGGAATTCTGAAGATTGAGCCCTTCCTGGGCCTTTGGATGCTTATTTTCCTGGGGCTGGGGCTCTATGCCTTCGGGCTGATAAAGTTTCCGCACGATAGTCCTAAAACTAAGTTGGGCGCCGGCCGGGTGACGCTGGGCGTGCTATCGCTGGCCTTCGTAGTATATCTGGGCTCGGGCTTTTTGTACAGCGAGCAGAGCGGCAGTTATCGTCCCCTGAAACTACTGAGCGGGCTGGCCCCGCCCGTCTGCTACTCCATGGTGTACGATTGCGATTGTCCGCAGAACCTGGAGTGCTTCAAAGACCTTGATGAAGGTCTGGCTTTCGCCAAAAAACAGAATAAACCCGTGATGATCGACTTCACGGGACACGCCTGCGTAAACTGCCGGAAAATGGAGGAACACGTATGGCCGGAACGCGATGTATACAACCAATTACGCGACGATTACGTACTGATCTCTCTGTACGTTGACGATAAACGGGAGCTACCCGAAGCGGAGCAAATTGTGGTGGAAAAAGCTACCGGTGGCACCCGGAAACTGCGCAGAGTAGGAGATAAGTGGGCTCATTTTCAAACGGAGTATTTCCAAACGAATACCCAACCTTACTACGTACTGCTATCTCCCGAAGGCGAGAAGCTACTGAACCAACCGGTAGGCTATACGCCCGATGTATCGGAATTCGCTGAGTTTCTGCAGTGCGGTAAAGACGCCTTTCAGCGGATTGCGGAACAGTAGGAAGTCAGAAGTCAGAAATCAGAGGTCAGAAATATACTTCTGATCTCTGACCTCTGATCTCTGACTTCAATTCATTCCATCTCGATCATTAATTGATTCTTCTCGACCGGATTACCTTTTTGGATGTGGATTTTTTTCACTACCCCGTCACCGGGTGCTTTGATCACGTTCTCCATTTTCATGGCTTCGAGGATTAGCAGAGGGGTATCTTTTTCAACTTCCTGGCCGGGAGAAACATTGACTTCGAGTACCATGCCCGGCATGGGAGCTTTGATATCCTTAACCAGCAAGGCTGCTTGGGTATGGAGCCCCAGACGGTCCACCAACTGATCGAATTGATCGGCTAATTGAACAGTGAAGAAGCTTCCGTTGATCTTGAACCGGAAGGTCTTCGACTCAAAATCAGTATCCAGGATCTGGGCTTGATAGGAAACGTTGTTGTGGATGATGTGTACGTTCCCCGGACCTGCCGGAATCATATCAAGTGATCCGTTCTGGACATCCTCAAAGTTGAATTCACCGTCGTTGACGGAGGCAGAATATTGGTGTTTATACATAAGATAGGGTTTGCAGTTGGTTCAGGCAGACATCCGTCCCAGCCGGGACATGAACAGGACCTCAAATACGGTATAAGCAATATACACACCGAAGAAGGGCAATACAAATAATTTGGAATCTGGTGTGACCGTATAGTAATATCCGATGATCAGGCCACCACATAGGAAGAGCTTGCCGACCAGGAAACCGAGAAAGGTATTCGTGAAATCATTTTTATTATCACTCAGGGCTGAGGCTCGTCCCCGGTAATACATGGAAATGGACAGGACCATAAACAGTCCGATGGCGATCCAGGTCAGGTTGGCATCATCGGCAAATAATGGTTGCTGATGAATAAAAAAGGCACCCAATGCACACAGAGCGGTTACAATGAGCAATTGGACGTAGAAGGTTTGCTGCTTCATGTTGGCTATTTTTGGTCGTCCTCTTTCTTTTTTGAAGGAGAAATAAAGTCCTTCAGGGCGACGTACAGGGCAGCAAAAATAGAAAAGAGGGCTAAGAAAATGGTGAGATAGGGACCAGTTTGTAGCTTTTCATCGAGCCATTGACCAAAGAGGGTACCGGCCAGGATAATAATCCCCATCTGGAAGGCCATGCCTGAGTACTTGGCATAGGACCTTACCCGATGGGGATCGAGGATTGGTTTTGGGTCGGAAGAATCGTCCGAATCAGGCTTGTGTTGCTTTGGAGGCTGAGGCACTTTGGTCGGATTTCACGTCAGTAGATTTCTGTTCTTGCTGTTGCTGTTGTTTACCCTGGTTGTTGTTCTTGGACGTTTGTCGCTGGTTATTTGATTTGATGCCCATATGGCAGGTTACATTAAACACAGCGCCAGATTGTACGATCAGTTTGTCGGTTGTGACGTCACCACTCACTTTTGCGCTTTCGCGAATGTTGAGTAACGCACGCACGGTGATGTTTCCGTCGAAAGTACCTTCTACGACCGCATTTTGGCAAGTTACTTCTCCTTCTACGTAGCCCGTTGGCCCGATGATTACTTTTGCTTCACAGTGCAAATGTCCCTTGATGGTGCCATCGATGCGAATATCACTTTCGGAACGCACTGTTCCCTCCATGACTGTTCCCTGAACCAGGCTGTTCAGGGAGTGGGTTGAACTACTGGGCATGATGGAGTTCGTCTTGGCTTTGGTTGTTTCCTTGTTTTTGCCAAACATTCTTTTCTTTTTTGGTGGACGAATAGGCTTGTGTGCCGTGTCCGGTTATCGTTTTCTTCAATGCGCGGAGGAAAGATCCGCTTGAGTATGTTGTTCAGAAATGTGGTTTCTCAGCGTATTGCCCACAGAAATTGGGCAATGGATAGTTCACTTGGCTTGGGTATATGGGTAGCTGGCGCGAAGAACGAAGGGGATTATCAAATGGTATATTGAAAATACGATGATGTACGCTTTTCCTGTATGTGTAACCAGCTATTTAACACTGGTTATTCCGGGGCTTTGCCGCAAATATACAAATAAAATAGCCTATTCAGGAAGGGTATAAAGGTACGAGGATTTCAGGGAAATGTTCAGGGAAGGGAATCGAAATGGGCATCACGGTTGGCCAGATTATTGCAGCCCAGCCGTGATGCCCCGTATTTTGTTAGAAGTTCGGGCAGTACACCCCACGGTTTTGTTGGCCGCAAATCTTGTAGACCATACCAAACTCAAAAGAACCCTGGGAGTTGCTGGCTACCTTTAGAGGCGACAGGTTAATATCGTAGCTAAAGCCCAGACTAAAGTTGTTGAAGTCAAAGCGGGTTGACAAGATGGCTGCATCCGTCAGCAGAGTTTCATCCAGGTTACTGGCCACGCGTACCCAGCCACCTACCTGGAAGGAAGAGGTTTGGCCCTGAGCCTGATTTAGCAAAAACTTGAAGCTGGTACCCGCATTAACCTGGAAGGATGGTCCCTGAGCCATTACGATGGCACCGGGAACCAGTCCGATTTTTTCGTTCAGCAGGAATTCACCACCCGCGTGGACGGTATACCGGCTGAAGATGAGATCTTCACTTTCGGTGCTAAACGATTGGTTGGATTGGTTCAGGTGGTGAAAAGCACCGCCCACGTAGAAGTTGGTGTTTTCGTCGAACACCATAAACCACAACAAACCGGCAGCCAGATCGGCGAAGATGAAGTTGTCGCGATTGAACCCTTCCTCTCCGGAAGGCGCTCCCGGGTCAAATCCCCCTTCGCCATCGTGTTGCTGCCCCCAACGCAAATTCAGAAAATCGATGCTCCGCTGGGCAATTCCGGCCTCGGCGCCTACCACCAGGTAGTTGGCTTTGGTTCGGGTGCCGCCCATTTGTTTGCTGTACGAACCGGATATTTTACCGGTCAGCGTGGCAAAATCAGCGGAACCTGCGCGGTCACCCCAGAAGGTGCCTCCGATCCCGAAGTAATCGTACCGGCCTACCGGAATCTTTTGATCGTAGGAAACGGAATAGGTTCGATAAGCATTGTCGCGCAGTACGCTGGCCCATTGATTTCGATAATTGGCAGCCAGGCGAATGTTGCAATTCATTACCCCCGTCATGGCGGGATTCAGGTTGAGGGGGGACATGTAGAATTGGGAAAAATGGATGTCTTGCGCACCCACTGCGACGGCACCGCTAACCAGCAGACAGGTGATGAGAATCGACTTCAGTTGCTTCATAAGAAAAACGAGGGTTTGCAAGGCTCGTAAATAAGTTAATATTGTGCTCGTGAGCAGGGCGCTGCAATACTACGGATAAGATACTAAAAGAATCGGTCCCATAATGTTAAACAGGGCTTCCGTGTTCAGCGGCATCTCCAAAACGTCAACGCGATTCTGAATATTGCACCAGGTAGTCGGCAACAGTGTGTATTGCGTTTTTACCGACCCACCCCGACGAACTGTGGCCTGCAAAGATAGCAAATTCAGATGCGTACTAGTTGTTAATGAATAGTAGATAATGAGCAGAAGACCCTTTTGGGACCGGGGGCGTAGCAAGTGGTTTTGGATGTGGTCAGGACATCTGTTCCTCCAAAAACGACAGGCATCGATCCAGTAGCTGTTGAGAATGAACGGGAAGCTGATCCGATTCGTAGGGATGGGAAGCGCCAAATACGTGATCGGCCCCTTCGACCAGGTGCAGTTCGGCCCGGGGATTCCAGGCAGCCAGCTGCCGGGCGGCAGCCTCCGTGACGGCCGGATCGGCGGTGCCGTGTTGAATTAACCACGGTTTGGCCATGCGGGGAGCGATCAGCCTGGTTTGCAATCGGTCGCCTGCGGCAAGGTAGTCCTCATAAAGGCTGTAATATAGGGGCATTTCCTGGCCTGTCCGGCCGTTAACAACGGTGTATTGGCCATCTTTTTTCCACTGATCGAGGAAGGCCTGGTCGGGCCAGGCGTAATCGAGGCTGGCTACACTCGCCCAGGTAATGAGGTAGTTTACCCGGTTATCTTCGTGTGCTTTTATAAGAGCAATGGGACCTCCCCGGCTGTGGCCGATTAGTGTGAAGGGTTCCCGGTTGCTGTTCAGGTTTTCCAGTTCGCCCCCCTGGTCGTCGAGCCAGTCGAGGCAAGCTTCCAGATCGGTGAGTTCTTTGGTAAACGTATTGGCCCCGAAGGCATCGAGATCACGAAATTCGGTAGGAGCAGCGGGAGTGGTTCCGTTGTGCGTGAAATTAAAGGCCGCAAACAAATAACCGGCACGGGCAAAGTGCTCGGCGATCAGTGACCAATGCCCCCAATCCTTGAAACCCTTGAAGCCGTGGATGAAAACGATGCGTCCGCGCACGGGCTGATGGGCAGGATAGGTGACATCCAGTAAAAAAGTGCGACCATCTGTTCCCGTTACCGGGATGTTGCGTACACGCTCCATGCGTTCAATCAATTCGGAGAAAAGGCAGGTAATGCTTGCTCGTTGGTGTTGTAATAGGTTAACAGGCTAATCTCCATTTCGAGATAGGGCGTTAACGGGAAGTCGAGTAACATCTCGATCACTTCTACTTCCGATGAAGCAGTAAAAATAGCCCATAACTTTGCGCGTTCCAGTGAAAGCGCATAGTTGACCAAACGGCCATCGGCCAGATAGTCATCCACTACGGCCCGTTGTTGTGGTAACAGATCCATGAAATCAGGGCCGATTTCTTCAGGCAGATTAAAATCTACCATAAACTGAAAATCCGTCTGCATGTTTATTTGTGTTTTTTGACCGGGAATTGGTTAGGGATGTACTTCTCGGTATGGGATCTGTTTTGACGGCTTTGGTGATATGTCCCTAATCGGAACTGAGGGGAAAGGTACCAAAAATGTGGCTATTGCCGCAATTGTACAACCGCTAATACCGCCAATTTGTCGGATGT
>JASBTH010000260.1 GCA_030148525.1 Saprospiraceae bacterium
GGCACGAACACACGCTGATCGTAACTGACGGAAGGCCTGAAATACTGACTTCCGATAACTCAATCGGGTTTTAATGCACTAAATTTACGCTCATGCCTGCTGCGTTCCAGGCAAAATGTATTGCGACTATGGATCATAAGCAATCTAGTGTGACCATACGTTTGTTGGAGGAGGACGATGTGGAAACGGTACATGAATTACTCAAGACTGCTTTTGCAGCAGTGCCGGAAAGCGATCAATCCGAACCTGATTTAGTGAGACGTCTGCGGGAGGACCCCGTGTATATCCCCGATCTGGAACTGGTAGCCGAAATGGATCAAAAGGTGGTTGGACATATTCTGCTTACCAGAGTGCAGATTGGTCATGGTCAGCCGGCAAAAGAAGCACTGGCCTTAGCGCCGGTTTCGGTGGTACCTGATCTACAGGGCCGAGGTATTGGGGCAGCCCTCATCCGGGAAGGGCATCGCCGGGCCACAGAATTGGGTTATTCATTGATCGTATTGGTGGGGCATCCGGACTATTATCCGCGGTTTGGCTACCAAAGGGCATCCGATCACAGGATTATGGTCTCCTTCCCGGCACCCGAGGAGGCAGTCATGGTACATGAGCTGGTCCCTGGTGCTCTTGATGAGTACGAGGGTACCATCCGTTTTGCGAAGGCATTTGGTTTGTAGCTGGCTTTCTTTAACGGGAGGTTGGGGCTAAGGTGTTTATTATATGACTGAATGTCGCAGCCTCACGTTGTTACTGAAATTTCTTCACATCGTCACTCAGGTCGAAAATCCGGGTGTGGGGCAGGGCTTCTTCCAGAATACTGTACCCCACGGCCGAGCGGTAGCCACCGGCACAGTGCACTACAACGGGTTTGTCGGTGGGAATTTCAGATGCCCGTTCCCGCAGTTCCGCCAATGGGATATTGATAGCGTGGTCAAACACTTTATTTGTCTCTACTTCGCCGGGTTGCCGGATATCTACAATCGTGTAGTCTTCCGTTTTTTTGGCGAAAGCCTCCGTATCCAGGTATTGACCATTCGCGCGGGCCGTAGCGGCAAAGACCAGACCTCCTTTGATCAGTGCTTCGTAGCCTATACGGGCAGCACGGTACTTTGCTTCCCGCAGGGCTTCCGGTGAACCGGCAATGAGGTAAAAGGGTTCATCGGGTTTGACCACGCTACCCAGCCAGGTTTCATACTTTCCGGATAGCTGGATGTTGTAGCTGTGTTCCAGATGGTTGTTTTTAAAGGATTTTTGCTCGCGGACATCCACAATGCGGATACCGGCGGGAATCTGATCGGGTCGTCCGATGCGGTCGATTCGGTCCAGGCTGGGTTGGAGATCGGGTGCACCTTTGCGGTTGAGTTCAACCGCGTAACTAAAGTAGTGAGGTATGTGTGGCTGCCCGTCGAGCAATTCCCGCACAAAGGCCTCTTCGGTCAGGTCCTGCAGGGCCCAATTCTCTTCTCGCTGTTGGCCGAGGGTGCTACTGCGTTCATCGCTCATGTTTTTTCCACAGAGTGAGCCCGCACCGTGCGCCGGATAGACGATCAGGTGATCGTCCAGAGGCTTTATCTTTTCCTGGATGGTTTTGTACATCATACTCGCCAGTTCCTCGCGCTTTCCCTGCGTATTACCTGCCTTTTCCCGCAGGTCGGGACGCCCGACATCACCGATAAAGAGGGTGTCTCCGGTAAAAATGGCTACTCCTTTTCCTGCCGAATCCTTAAGCAAATAGGTCAGACTATCGGGTGAGTGTCCGGGGGTATGAAGTGGGTGAATACTCGCCGAACCCACGGTAAGGGTATCTCCTTCGTCAAAGGCTTGGTGTTCGTATTTCGCTCCCAGCATCTTACTGTGGTAGATGGGAGCCCCCGTATGCCGGTGCAATTCCAGGTGACTGCTGACAAAATCAGCGTGGGGATGAGTTTCCAGTACACCGATGAGTTTGGCTGACCGGGCTTTTAGGAAATCCAGGTAAGGTGCCGGGTCACGCTGTGGATCAATCACGACCGCTTCGCCATCACTCAGGACCAGATAAGACGCGTGGGCTAATGATTCATCGTAATAGGACTCAATATGCATAATTGGCTTTATCGATAAAACGCAACCAAGGTGTTGTTTTGTTTAATAAAGCTTCATATGAACATGTTTTCATGTGGATGCAGAAAAAACAGATCCGGCCTGTTTACTGAGCCGGGTCTGTTCGGGGAATCCCTATACGTCGCCGATCTGGGTGCCACTGGGTACGTAGGCACCTTTTTTCATGACGATGATGCCATCGCGGATCACATAGGTATCCGTTTCGCCATCTTCCAGAGTTACCGACCCTTTGATGGTAACGTCGTGGCCGATTCGGACGTTCTTATCGATAATGGCGTTCTCGATAATGCAATTATCTCCGATACCTATGGGGGCACCGTGTTTGGGATTTTTGATCTCTTCAATATCCTCGTAGTAGTCAGCTCCCATCACAATCGCGTTGGTAATCTCACTACCCTCACCGATGCGCGAACGAATACCGATCACGGCCCGGTCTACTTTCTTGGCATGGACGATACATCCTTCGGCCAGCAGTGCCCGGTTGAGAAAGGTGCCGTAAATCTTGGAGGGAGCTAACAAGCGCGGGTGGGTAAAAATATTGCGATCGTTATCAAAAAGATTGAAGTCGGGGATAGGATCGGTCAGGGCAATATTAGCTTCGAAGAACGACCGAATTGTACCGATATCCGTCCAGTAATTATCGAAGGCAAAGCTGGTCACTTTATAGCCGGATTCTATGGCATTGGGAATGATTTCTTTACCAAAATCCACTGCCTTTTCGTTGTCGGCAAAAAGCTTGTTCAGCACCCTTTTATTAAACAGATAAATACCCATGGAGGCCAGGTACAGCTTATCCTGTGCGGCGTATTTTTCCTCGACGGGGCTTGCCCATTTTTTGATCTCTTCCCCCTGGGGTTTCTCAGTAAAACTATTGATGACCTGATTTTCGTCGGTCTTCAGAATGCCGAAGGCCGAGGCATCGCGCTCCGTGACGGGAATGGTGGCAATGGTCAGGTCTGCCTTTTGCTCGATATGATTCTTGAATAATTCCCGGAAATCCATCTGATATAGCTGATCACCGCTGAGTATCAGGACGTACTCGAAATCGTGATTGATGAGGTGGTGCATGGATTGGCGTACCGCATCGGCAGTGCCCTGGAACCACTCTCCGCTATCGTGGGTTTGTTCGGCGGCTAATACATCCACGAACCCGCGACTGAACAGATCAAAGTGATAGGTATTCTTGACGTGGGTGTTCAGGGAGGCCGAATTGAATTGAGTAAGCACAAACATGCGCTTCAGGCCGGAATTGAGGCAATTGGATATCGGTATGTCGATCAATCGGTATTTACCGGCAATTGGAACGGCTGGCTTGGATCGTTGGCTGGTCAATGGATACAATCGAGATCCGACCCCTCCTCCCAGGATCAGGCTGATCATGTTTGCGTTCATAATGATAGCTGGTTTTCAAATTGTTTATAGATATCGGTGTAGTTACTAGCTGCCTGGTTCCAGGAGAAATCCAGATCCATGATCCGCGAGCGCAGGGCCCGGAATCGTTCGGGGTGTTGGTAGTACTCATATGCGCGCCAGATGGCGTGTTGAGCTTCTTCCAGAGTGAAGGTGTCGAAACGAAAGCCGCGACCCTCACTCGGCGATTCCAACATATCGATGACCGTATCTTGTAAGCCACCCACGGAGCGCACGATGGGGACCGTACCGTACCGCATAGCGTACATCTGATTCAAGCCACAGGGTTCAACCCGGGAAGGCATCAGCAGGAAATCAGAACCGGCATAGAGCTGATGCGCCAGGCGTTCGTTGTATTCCAGCGCAACGTCAAAGCGTCCGTTGTATACATCTTTTAAAGTGGCCAGTCCCTGGTGTACGGTTTGCTCCCCCGTTCCCAATACCAGAAAGCAAATATCAGCCGAAGACCGCAACATACGATCGATCAGGTCAGGTAGTAGGTCAGCACCTTTTTCGCGCACCAGCCGGCCAATAAAGGTGACTACTGGTAACCGGGCATCGAATAAGAATCGCTCCCGTAACGCCTCCTTATTATATTTTTTAAAAGTGTCTATATCGTCATCGAGATGAAAGTGTACCAGCGGATCCGTTTTGGGGTCCCAAACCACGTCGTCAATACCGTTGAGGATTCCTGCCGACTTGGCTGCTTCCTTTCGGAAAAGACTTTCCAGTCCGTTGGAATCTTCGGCCAGTTCGGCCAGGTACTGCTCGGAAACAGTGGTCACTCGCCAGGCACATTTAATACCGCTGGCTAGTGGATTGACGTATCCGTCCCATTCCAGTAATCCTCTTTTGATTACAAAAAAATCAGGCAGTATGCTTGCCACCGGCCATGGAAAACGGCCGTGGTATTCGCCATTGTGGATTGTAAAGACGGTTGGGATTTCCTTCATCGACTCGTAAGCCGGGACATGTTTCAGCAGAAAGGGAATAAGCCCTGCGTGGTAATCGTGGCAGTGCACTACCGCAGGTGGTGATTCCATGGCCCGGATCCAGGCTAGTACCGCCAGTTGAAAATGTATAAAGCGGGTTTCATTATCGGTATACCACCCGGACTGGCTGTCGCCGTAGATGCCCGGACGGTCAAATTGTCCGGTGATATTCACCATATAAAGGGGATATCCCAGATCGGTATCCGCAGCAATTTCAATGGAAAAGGGCACGAAATCCCCGTGTATGGCGTACACGCCGGTAAAGAAGGGTTCAAAAACACGGGCTTTCACCCAGGGGGTACGGTACTTGGGCATGACAACGGCCGATGGCCAATCCATCCCGTTCAGATATTTTGGCAGTGCGCCAACAACATCACCCAAACCGCCGGCTTTGGCTGCGGGGTAACATTCTGCGGAGACATGGAGGACTTTCATTCAAGGATATTAGGTCTGTCCTTAAAGTACTAAGAAATGCACACTTTCCACATCTCCGGGAAACAAAATTCCAACAGCTTCTAACCCTTAATAAATTTGGCCAGGGCATCGGCAATTTTGCGATCATTCGACAATCGGGGTACCTTATTTTGGCCACCTAATTTTCCCTGGCTTTTCATGTACGATCGAAAAGCATCCCTTTGCATGGAGCGGATTTTGAGTGGACGCAAGATGCCTCCCCGGATTAGATCTTCGTAGTAGATATTCTGACCGACCATGGCCGCATCCACTTTTTTGGCGAAAGCCTCCGGGTCAGCGGGCTCTTCATCAAATTCTACGAACCATTCGTGGTAAGGCGTTCCACCCTCCGGCGGATGTACCTGCGGGGCAACGGTAAACTCTACGATTCGGATTCCTTCCTCGCGGGCTGTTTCCAGGAGGGCAGCTTCCACCTCCTTGCCAATGACGTGCTCGCCGAAAGCGGAAATGAAGTGCTTGATACGTCCCGTTACGACTATGCGGTACGGGTCTTTGGAGACGAATTGCACCGTGTCTCCGATGTCGTACCCCCACAATCCGGCATTGCTGTTGATGATTAGCAGATAGTTCACGCCAACTTCAATCTGGGACAGCTTAAGTCTGGTTGGCCTTTCGGCAAAAACCTCATCTACCGGTACGAATTCGAAGAAGATCCCGGAAGCTGCATTTAACAGCAGGCCATCGACATCCTGCCGGTCCTGGAAGGCAATAAAGCCTTCGGATGCAGGGTAGGTCTCCACACTGTCTATTCGCTTGCCGACCAGTGCTTCCAGTTTGGCGCGGTAGGGTTCGTAGTTCACTCCTCCGTAAACGAAGACCGAAAAATTGGGGAAAATATCTTTGACGTATTCCTTGCCGGTTACTTCTAACAGGCGCTCGTAGTACATCTGTACCCAGGGGGGAATCCCACTGATCAGGCGCATATCGGCCGGCAGGGTTTCCTGAACAATGGCATCCAGCTTTTCCTCCCACTCCTCGATACAATTGGTAGGATAGGAAGGTAACTGACTTGTTTTGAGCCAGCCGGGGATCATGTGATTGGAAATGCCGGAAAGCCGTCCGGTCGGAATGCCGGCCACTTCGGTCAACTCGGGCGATCCACTCAGGAAAATAAGTTTACCGTCGAGCCATTTTCCTTTGCCCGTACGCGCATAGTAATTAAACAAGGCATTGCGGGCAGTGCCGAAATGATTGGGAATGCTTTCCTTGGTGAGCGGAATATATTTTACGCCCGATGTGGTACCCGACGTCTTGGCAAAATAGCGGGGACGCCCCTTCCACAGTACATTGCTTTCACCTTCCCTGATTCGATCAACGTAGGGGCGCAGTCCCTCGTAATCGCGCAGGGCCACTCGCTCCTTAAAATCATCATAGGTGTGGATACCGTCAAAATCGTGGTCCTTTCCAAAGGCAGTGGTCCTTCCCACTTTTATCAACTCCTGAAAAATGCGTTCCTGCTCTTCCACAGCTCTGGCTGACCAGCGATCAATGTCACGGGCAATTTTCTTAGCAAAGGGCTTGATCAAGAAAGATTTCCATCCCATAAAGGTATACTTGTGCGTTGGTTCGGGCCCAAGATAAGAAAAGGACACGGGACAGGAGGGGGCAAGGGGCAAGGTCCACGGTTCACGGCTCACGGTCCACGGCTCACGGCTCACGGTCCACGGCTCACGGCTCACGGTCCACGGCTCACGGTTCACGGCTCACGGCTCACGGTTCACGGTTCACGGCTCACGGTTCACGGCTCACGGGGAATATATCAGGCCACAGCTTTAGCTGTGGTGTATAATGTGGCCTTAATCAGGAACGTTCAAACCGTATGCCGTATGCCGTAAGCCGTGTACCTTCTATTTTACCGTAAATCCTCCACATAATACCCCGGATAATCCGCCTTATTGAACGCAAAAATACCGGCTGCGAGTTCGGGGTTCGCCTTAAATGAATCGAGTGTGAGTGTGAAGCGGGAACCATCTTTACCAAAGGCCGTGACCCGCTTAAAGGACGCATCGGATTTGTAGAGGGTCATGCGAAGTTTGGAGTAATCCGAAAATTCGTCGATGGGTTTGAATTCAATTTGCTGGACCGCTTTCCCGTCCTCGGTGGTCTGACCAGCTAGTACGTACACGAATTCGTCCGACTCGTAAATACGGAATAAAGACTGGGGCGACATAATGCCCATATCCCCACCATCTTCCGGTACGGCATTGATCTGAACCTCTTTATTACTATGCAAGATGATATAGATCGCTGCACCATCGGAAATTATGGTGCGGCCCGGCATTTCGACCTGGTATTTTTCGCCCTGCTGTTTTACCTGGATATTTTGTGTTTCCGTCGGCTGTTCCGGGAAATTGAGGTCCAGTTGGAAAGAAGCCTGAACGCTATTGAAGCCCTCGTATTTCTGTCGCATCTTATCCAGTACGGCCCTGGCCTGCGGATCGGAATCCGCAGCGGAGGTCATCTGGTTGTTCGTCTGGGCTAAACTGAAGGTCGAGATCGCCAACAAGCCCACTAGAGTCAGTACGTATTTCATGATTCGTGTTTGTATTCATCTAGGTAACGTTTCAGCGTGAAAAAGTATTGACAGAAAATGCCGGGGGACCTGTTAAATTTCAATTAAAGATTAGCGCACCAATCTATGCCGAATTGAATTTTTTAAACCGAACGACCAATTCCTTGTTAGTCAGGCGGCAGTATGAAATCAGGAATATACCGACGATGAAGTGGTATGGTCTTTTTCCCTGAGGATTACTCATCACCTATTTGACGGCAATAGAAAAAGAGTGTATGATGGTGCTCGGTACATCAGGTGCTGATTCGTTAAAAAAACGCCTCGTCCAGGGTTTGGCTTCCAAACTCCGGGGTAAGGACTTTATATACACTCCACAATGGGAACAATTTCGAAAACCAACAGTCGGCGGGTTTCAATCCCTGATTTTGTCCATTTCGGATTATCCCGACGTCAGTATTTTTGAATTGCACCTGGGAGTCAGGCTGGATGCGGTCGAAAATCTCGCCTATCCGTTTACCAATGGGTTGATGGGATTCCAGGCAAACAGCATGACACTGGTGTCTCCGCTGGCGAAGCTTCATGGCCATGCTTTCCAGCGCTTCGAATTGGCACCAACCGGGGATGTAGACGAACCCTTGTCCGAAATTGACTGGCAGCTCGAACAGGGTGGTTTTTCATTCCTGGAAAAATACAATCGCCTGGAGGAAATGGAGCAGCTCTTTAACCGCCACCCTCACCACCCCCTGCCACTGGTACACAATCAAATAAATCGTTGCCTGCGGGGGCTGGTTCTGGCCAAACTAAACGGCCGCACGGATTTTGAAAAACTGGCCACTTTGTACCGCGATCGGTTAGAGGTATTGCGGGCCCCCGATGCGACCTTGCATAAATACGAGCGACTGCGTTCCTATCTGCGCTCCTACGTGCCAAATTGATGGCTCAACAATTCCCTTATCTGTTAGTTTAACTGGTGTTTACACGCACGCCGTTTCTTTGCCTTTTGCGGGAAACCGCACGAATAATAATTGAGAATGACAGTTTCTGATCGAAAAGTAATAACCCTGTCTTATGTCGTTCAGGAGAACGATGAAAAAGGCGTCGTCCTGGAATCAATGGATGCTAATTATCCTTTCAAGTTCCTGTTTGGTAAGGACGAGTTACTGCCGGCCTTTGAGCACCACCTACAGGGCCTGAAGGAAGGCGAATCCTTTTCCTTTACCCTGTCTCCGGAAGAGGCTTACGGGCCCCGCGAGGAGGGAAATATAGTGGATGTGCCCATGGATGTATTCAAGGTGGGGGGCATCCTTCAGGAGGACCTGCTCGAAGCTGGCAAGTACATTAACCTGACCGACGATCAGGGACACAGCCATAACGGAAAAGTGGTGGAATGGGACCAGAATCACGTAAGGGTCGATTTCAATCACGCTATGGCCGGTAAGTCGTTATTCTTTCGTGGAGTTGTTCTGAATATTCGGGAAGCTACCACGGAAGAGTTGGCGCGGAATAGCTACGTAGAGGAAGACGGCGTCCGTCGCACCCATTGACACGAAGTAAAGACCAAAAAAGCGTTCATGAGCACAATTATAGATACGGGTGTTCGCACCCGAATTTCCACCCTCTTAAGAGCATTAGGGGAGGGGCTGTACGAACGGGAAAAAGCCATGCGTTTAGCCCTGCTAAGTACTGTTGCCGGCGAAAGTATTTTCCTGTTAGGTCCTCCCGGGGTCGGCAAGAGCCTGATCGCCCGTCGACTGAAGTACGCCTTCCGTGACGGAACCTCTTTCGAATACCTCATGAGTAAATTCAGTACCCCCGATGAGGTCTTTGGGCCGGTATCCATCAAAAAACTAAAGGAAGAAGATAAATACGAGCGACTTACCGATCGCTACCTGCCGGGTGCCAATATTGTCTTTCTCGATGAGATATGGAAGGCAGGACCAGCTATTCAGAACGCCTTGCTGACTATTCTGAATGAGAAAATCTACCGCAACGGTGATACCGACCTGAAAGTCAACATCCGGGGAATTATTACCGCCTCCAACGAGTTACCGCCACGAAGCCAGAGCCTGGCCCCTATATGGGACCGCTTCCTGCTGCGACTGGAGATGGGTAATATCCGTGAATACCGGAACTTCCTGAATATGATCGTGGATACGAAAGATGTCTATCAGGATGACATTAAGGAGAACCATAAACTGACAGAAGCAGAACTGGACCAGTGGAGCGAACGGATTGATGAGGTGGATGTACCGCCCGAAGTCCTGAATACCATTCAGGTGATCAAAATGAAACTGGAGGAATACAATGCCCGACCGAATAATGCAGACGACCAGATTCGGGTCTTCGATCGCCGCTGGAAGAAAATGGTGCGCCTCATGCGTACGTCCGCCTTCCTGAACGGCCGCTCGAAGGTGGATCTTATGGACTGTTTCCTGATGGTCCATTGTCTGTGGAACAAACCCAATCAACGAGAGACGCTGCGCGACTTGATCAGCGATGCGGTCCGTAAACACGGGTACACCATGGCCGTTAACCTGAAAGCCATACGGCAGGAGGTCATGGACTTCGAACAGGATGTGGACGAGGAGATCAAGGTAAAACATACCCGCACCGAGGAGCAGCTATTACCTATCCGGGAAGAATATTATCAGCTCATCAACGACGATAATCGCTTCGAAGGAAATTTGATCACGGCCAGGCAGTGGCGTGCTTTGGGCATGGAAAAGCTGGAAGTAACCAATTTCTACGACGAGGAGCTCAACCTGCGCAATCGCTTGAAAGCTAAAAGGGGAGGGGGTGAGTTTACCGTCGATGTGGAGTACAACTCCGAGATACACACCTATCGCCTACGCACCAAGAAGGGCGAAACGTCAGAGGTTATTTTCAAGAAGCCACACGCAGTCGTGGCCAAATACTGGGATGAACGGCATCAGCGATTGGTTGACTATATACAACGGCAGCAGGAACGTATGGAACAGGAGACACCGGCCGAGTTGACTCATCTGGATGATAACCTCTTCGTGGACTCCACCTACAGTGATATCGTCCGCAATAACATGGAAGAAGTGCGGGAAGCACTACGCAAACTGCTGCTGAAACTGGAAAAAATTCAATACGCTTACGCATCCCTGGAGGCGTAAAAGGACTAGGACATGGCGACTAATGTACCGCAGGATAGACTGGAGCAGGAATACGAACGCTTTATCGAGTTTGGCAATCTACTCGATCGGCAAACCCGTAAGTACCTGGTGCAATATCTCCGGCACAAAATAGAGCCCAAACGCTTCGAGGTTCCGGAGGAATTGCAAGACCAGTATTACGAGTACTTCAAGCGGGCGCTGGACAATCTCTTTAGTCTGGAAAACCTGCTCCCCGTCATGCGCCGCAACCAGCGCATCACCCAGCAGGTGGTACTCGATACCCTGTACTGGATGCGTAAGACCTACGATAAGGTTCGTTCTAAGAATCCCTTTGAGCAGGAAGTCAGTCGGTTGCAGATGTGGGCGATCACCCCCATGCACGTATTTGTGAAGCGATGGCACGTGCTGATCAATTCGATCCGGGAGGAGTATCCGAGGGAGAAGCTGGATGCCGATTTTTACCAAACCCGGTTTGGGGAATTGATCGGCAATAAGACCATCGAAGAGATCGAAGCCCGGGACCGGGAACGTCTGGAGTTATTACTCACCGATCTGTTGGCCCAGTGGGATGCCCTGCTCAATGCCCGTATGCTGGAGTACCAGTTGCAACACCTGGAAGATGAGATGCAAGCCTACCAGGAATTGATGGAAGCCAAGGTAGAGGAGTACACTCAGCTCACCAATTTGATCTCGCCCTTTTCCGATTACCTGGGGTGGGATATGTCGCGCTCCCTTTGGGAGGACACCTCCTTCAATATCTTACGGGAATACGATGAGCTTTTGCAAAAAGAGGAATCTATCCGGGAATTAGCGGATCTGCTGGGGCGCATGCGGGAAGCGGAGATCGATATGGAGGAAGAAACCTTCGAGAAAACTATCATCCGCCAGGAATGGGTGCCCGATGAAGATTCGCGTTCGGAGGTAGTCGGAATTCACGAATCCGATGAGTTGAGTCATATGCTCAGTTCGGAAGCCGGTCTGCTGGGTGACGAGCAAACGGAGGACTTATTCCTGGCACGATTTGCCGAAAAGAACCTGTTGACTTTCCGGTACGAAGACCAAAAACTGATCAAAAGCACTAATAAAAGTGTAGAAGTAAATCAACGTAAGCGACAGAAAGAGAAGGGCCCCTTCATCGTCTGTGTGGATACCAGTGAATCCATGTTGGGCAGGCCGGAGCAGATTGCAAAAGTGCTGGCTCTGGGTATCCTGAAGATGGCGATCCGGGAGAACCGGCGGGCCTACCTCATTAATTTCTCCATTGGCATAAAGACGATTGACCTGTACGACATCGCGGACTCCATCGATGAGCTGGCTAAGTTCCTGACCATGTCATTCCACGGGGGCACGGATATCAGTCTGCCCCTGTACGAGGCAATCCGGCAGATAAAGAGCGAATCCTACGAAGATGCGGATGTCCTGGTGATTTCGGATTTCATCATGTATCGGGTCGATAAGGAAGTACTTAAGGATGTACAGCACTTCCAATTGAATCAGGGTACCCAGTTCCACAGTCTTACGCTGAGTAGTGATCCCAATACCCGTATTCTGGAGCATTTCGATACGAATTGGGTCTACGATCCACAGGAAAAAGGCATTATGCAGGAGTTAACGCACGGGCTGGAGGAACTGCGTCAGCGGTATTAACCCAAGCATCAGGCAGGTATAAAAAAAGCCCCGGCACCTTGCATGTCCGGGACCAATTCTTCGGATACAAATTGTATCTGAAGGGCAACTGTATGGTAAATATACGGGAATTGTGAAAAAATGTTCGATTGTGCTTGCGAAAACCCTTCTCCTGCCCGGGGTGATACGGGGTCAATGTCACGCCTACTGCCTGCAAAATTCCAGTTGTGCCGGAGCGCACAAGCCGACTGGCCGGACACTGAGGTCCATTATTGTTGCGTATTTCAAGGTGAAGGCCCTTTGGTGAGCAGATTCGCTGGCTGTAAGTGGTGTTCAATGACCCATTCCCGGGCGTGGCACACATCTGCCCATTTCAGGTGTTCGTACCGAGCCTGTTTATAGAGAACCGCAAGTTCCTGGGAAAAGAAGGAGCTGCCAAACTGAACGACTTGGTCATCAATCAGGCCCGGATCCTGAAGGTGGTCAAGCACCGTCGCCGACCGGGAGATGGCAAGCCTCCCGAAGATCCGCCACAGTCCCCCGAAAAAGAGCAGGCCGCCGATCAGGAAAAGCCGGAGGCACCACAGCCAGAGGAGCCAAGTAACCGGGGCACCCTGATGGTGGACGCCACCGTTAGCCCGGTCAATATTGCCTATCCGACCGACACCAGGTTACTGGCCGAAGCCCGGCTGAAAAGCGAAGCATTGATTGATGCATTGTTTGAGTCGGCCCGTGACCTATGGCCAAAAAAGCCAAGAACCTACCGACGCAAAGCCCGCCAGAACTACGTGAGCTTCAGTAAGAAGCGACGTAAAGACAAAAAGAGTGTCCGTATGGCCACCGGACAACAACTACGCTATGTTCGCCGCAACCTCAAGACCATCGAAGGCATGCTGGACAAACTGGAGGACGCTGAAAAGAGCATCCCCTGGACAGCCACCCAATGGAAACACCTATGGGTAGTCCAAGAGCTATACCGCCAACAGGAGATCATGTACCGGGACAAACGCAGACAGATAGACAATCGTCTGGTCAGTATCGACAAACCAATGGTGCGCCCGATCAAGCGCGGCAAAGGGGGCACAAAAAACACCGAGTTCGGCCCTAAGATCAATGCCTCCATGAGCGAAGGCATCGCCAGAGTGGATCAGATCGACTTTAATGCCTTTAATGAAGCCAAGTACCTCAAAGACCAAATAGAGGCCTACAAATCGATGTATGGGTATTATCCGGCCGAGGTACTTGCCGATCAAATCTACTGGACCCGCGAAAACCGCAAATACCTG
>JASBTH010000266.1 GCA_030148525.1 Saprospiraceae bacterium
CCTCAAAAAAGGATCGACCCAATTCCCCAATTCTCCCTTTCCCCCTTTCTCCAACTCTCCAATTCCCCCTTTCTCCAACTCTCCAATTCCAAAAAAAAGGGCTTCCTCGTCGTTAACGACAAAGAAGCCCTTTTTGAACATTCGGCTCGATCCAGAGGATCGAGCACCTTAATCCTTGATGAAAGGATAATCTTCCTGCAGATAATTATCCGTGTAGAGTTCGGCGGGATCGGGATAAGGTGATTCCTCGGCGAATTTCACGGCATCATCGATCTCTTTTTTCACGTTAGCCTTGATCTCTTTGATCTCGTCCTCGGAGGCGATCTTTTCTTTCAGGATGTGCGCTTCGGTCATTTTAACCGGGTCGCGATCCTTGTATTCCTGGACCTCTTCCTTTGTACGATACTTCGCAGGATCAGATACACTATGCCCCTTATAGCGGTAGGTTTTCACTTCCAGGTAGAAAGGTCCTTTACCCGCACGGATGTGCTCGGCGGCGCGTGATACGGCATCGTGTACAGCGGCGGGATCCATGCCGTCGACCGATTCGCTGGGCATGTCGTAGCTGGCACCTAATTTGGCCAGATCGGCTACATTGGAGGTACGCTTGACAGAGGTACCCATGGCGTAGCCATTGTTCTCGCAAATGTACAGTACTGGCAGTTTCCAGGTCATAGCCATATTGAAGGATTCGTGCAGGGCTCCCTGGCGGGCGGCGCCGTCACCAAACATGGTCACACAGAGATTATCCGTTTCGCGGTATTGCTCGGCAAATGCGATACCCGTACCAATGGGAATTTGGGCACCGACGATACCATTACCACCAAAGTACCGATTGGTATTATCGAAAAAGTGCATGGATCCACCTTTGCCTTTTACGATACCGGTGGCTTTACCGAAGAGCTCAGCCATGGCTTTGTCGGTGGGAACACCACGTCCGATGGCTGTACCGTGCTGGCGGTAAGCAGTCACAATGGCATCTTCCTTACGCAGTGCCGATTCGACACCAGCAGTAATTGCCTCCTGCCCGATGTACACGTGGCAGAAACCCCGGATCTTTTGCTGGCCATACATGCGCAGGGCCATTTCCTCGAATTTGCGAATACGGAACATGAGGGTGTACCACTCCAGGTACTGCTCCTTGCTCACCGAGGGTTTCTTACTATTCGATTTTGAATTGGAAGTCGTTTTTTTCTTCGTTGCTGTGGCCATAAGGAAACGTTACTTTTAAGAGCTCGTTTGGAACCGCTAATATACGAGAAAAATTCGCGGTCGAAAAAGACATCTGGGCACACCGCTCATCATTTTCCTCAAAAGTACAACACCTGTGGGTACTTGTTGTTTTCCAGTATCCCTATCGATGCGGAAGAACAGTACCCCGGGAAACCGTACTTTTGGGGCAATTCAAAACCAGGCTATGGCCTTTTACCTTGATCAGCTCACTCTGACAAACTTCAAGAACTACGAACAGCAGGCAATTTCGTGTTCGCCTCGCTTCAACGGATTCGTTGGCCTGAACGGCATGGGAAAGACCAATCTGCTCGACGCCATTTACTATCTGTGTATGACCAAAAGCAACTTTTGGGTGCCGGATAGCGGACTGGTACGCCACGAAGCTGATTTTTTTCGGTTAGACGGGCATTTCACCCTGGGTGATAAAACCGAACGCATCGTAGCCAAAGTCCAGCCACGAAAGAAAAAGGTACTCGAACGCAATGGCGTACCCTACGAGAAGCTATCGGAGCACATTGGATTAATGCCTGTCGTCTTCATGGCTCCCGACGATACCCTACTCATCTCGGAAGGAAGTGATATGCGACGACGCTTCCTGGACAATACCCTCTCCCAGATCGACCATCACTATCTGGGGCAGTTGATCGTTTACAACCGGCTTTTGCAACAGCGCAACAGCCTGTTGAAGAAATGGGGCGAAGAGGGTGGTTACGATCCAGCCCTGTTAGAGGTGTACGACCAGCAAATGCTCGATCCTGCCCGCTATATCCACGAGCAGAGGCAAGCATTCACCCAACGGATGGTTCCCGCCTTCCAGGCAATGCAGCAAAGAATCAGCGGTAATCAGGAAGAAGTAGGCCTCGAATACCAATCCCAGCTACAGGATAAACCCCTGGAAGCATGGTGGCAAGAACAGGCCGACAAGGACCGATACCTGCAGCGCACCAATGCCGGCATCCATAAAGACGACCTGAAATGCACCATCCGTGGCTACCCCCTGAAAAAATACGCCTCCCAGGGGCAGCTTAAATCCTACGTCCTGGCCCTGAAACTCACCCAATATCAACTCCTGTCGGATCAAACCGAAGAGCCTCCTCTCCTACTGCTCGACGACATCTTTGACAAGCTGGATGCAAGCCGGGTAGCCCAACTGCTTGAATTGCTGGTCGGGGGAGATTTCGGGCAGGTATTCATCACCGACACACACGAGGAGCGTATTGCCTCCATAATCAGTCAACTCGACACGTCCTTCCGTCGGTTCCGCATCCGCTACGGCAGTGCCGAAGAACTGGATTAGCGATCGTTATTTATGTACCTTTCGGTAAAAGAAAAAGGGCCATGCCGTACCAGGAAGAAAAGACGCTCAAGGAAGTCCTCCTCAAAATGATGGAGGTATACAAGCTGAAAGGTAAACTCAACCAAACCCGCATTCGCTCCTTGTGGGAGGAGTTGATGGGCCCCTCCATTGCCCGCCAGACCACCGAGTTGCGTATCCACCACAAGAAGCTGTACGTGCAATTACAATCGGCCAGCCTGCGCAACGAGCTCAGCTACGGACGCGAGAAGATCAAGGACATGATTAACGAGCGGCTCGGTGAACGGTATCTCGAAGACGTCATTCTCCGGTAGCCTGACTTCTTCGTGTAGTCGTGTATTTTCTTTTACTGCAAGTAATACATTAAAAATTTTGGATGTCGGATTTTTAATTATGGATTAATAATTCAGCTCCCGGAATTCAAGTTTAATCATTCTCAATTTGTGATGTTGGCCTACAATTCTTTACTCGTAATAATTTTGGCAATTCTCGTATTCAGTTGCGAAGATTCCGCCAATGGGGATAGTCAGGCGTCGGTTGATATCCCGCAGACAAACATCACTCTACCAGAGCAACTAAACCTGCGGGAAAACCTGCTTGAGATGCGGGGTTTGACGGCTGACTTTTCGGCGGAGACCTGGCGGGAAAGCGGGCTGGATTCAGTAGCCCCCTGGCGCCCCGGAGGTAGTCATTTCGTACTGGGGCAACTAAAACCTGTACCGGTAAGTGTTACTGCATTGCTTATCCTCGAAGATCGTCCCGAGCAAAGTACCGTTTGGGCCGTCACCTACTTCGACGATCAGTTGGCAGACCACCTGGAAGTCTTTCACCTGGATAATGGCACGAATCGTACGGTGGGCGGCAATTGGCGCTCCGGCCGCCTCGATATCCAGCTGGACCGTGGACAGGAACGATATGGGGAGACCTTCCGTTTGGATGAATCCGGGAAGTGGGTGCCGTTTACGGAGAAAGGGGCTCCGATGTAATGGATTTCGATGCTTCAGCGTTGCGGATCAATTATCCTTATTCCTTAAGGGGCCTCGGTAGTAAGCAAAAAACAGGACCAATAACTACTACTAGCTATTGGTCCCAAATTGCCTCGTCCTTATCTTGCGATTATAGGCAATCAGCCGATCTGGAAGATCGGCCACCATCGACATCCTTACGGTTGTACCTGCTTTTTAGGCAGTTGTTTGATCGCTCGGGTAGCGCGACGATTCTTTCCTTTTACTTCTATTGCCAATTCCACCGCTTTTTCCAGATTGACAATACCACCGGAAACAGACAGTTCACTAAACGGAACCTTCTCTTGCGATCCAGGCTTAATCACCATTTGGGTACCTTTCTTATCGGTACTGGCCATGATCACGTCTTTGACCTGCTCGGCCGTGAGGTCGGGAAAATAGGACCGCAGCACAGCAGCTACCCCTGCTACTACCGGAGCGGCCATACTGGTACCCTGCAGCCATTCGTATTTGTTATCAGGCACGGTTGCATAGATCTCCATACCCGGAGCAAATACATCCACCTTGTCCATGCTGTAGTTGGAGAAAGGAGCGGCCATATTATCGTCCATGGACACATTCAAGGCACCAACTTCCAGCCAATTATCGGCATTCTTCGGGCCAAACAATCCAC
>JASBTH010000273.1 GCA_030148525.1 Saprospiraceae bacterium
CAACGGTTGATGTCTATTCAAGCTACTTTGCTGAAAGGGCTGGTCGATGATATTCTGGCAGAGCTATTCGACAATGTCAGCAAAATTGATAAACGCATGGATGATTTGTTTGCGATTACTCCCCACAACAGGGTAGTTGAAGACATCAAGCGCCTGAATGAGTATCTCGCAACCATCGATAAAGAGGCGGCCGAATACTATGCTGAAAAACTACAGGAATGGATGCTTTAACCCGTTTTCCCTACGCCAAAACCGCCGTCGGCTACGGCTATTTCAAGCAAGAATGAACACTCATGCTCCAACAGGCCTTTGACCTCCTACTCGAAACAGCCGACGAGAACCTATTGCGCGAAGCCTTGCAGCGCACCCAGGAAATACTGACCGACGAGCAGCGCTTCTATATTCTGCATGGAATAAAAGCACGTAAAAACTGTGAGACTACATCCATTCCGGAACTGTTGCAGCACCTGGAAACGTTCGTTCAGCGATCACATAAGGGCTTTTTTTACCGGGTATTCGATATGGGAGGCGATAATTACGATTGGGTGCCACCACACACCGAAGCTTGGTTCTTCGAGCTGGGATTGTGGCTGGACAAAGCCTGCGAATTAGCACAAGTACAGGATGAAAAGAATGCCCGCACCATTTTTGAAGCATGTATGCCCCTAATCCCGGATATGGCGGAAATCGTTTTCGCCCATGAGCTCGGTGACTGGATGATTTATACTCAATACGATTATAAAGCGGTATATGAGACGCTGAAAAGTAAATAATTCTTGCTCACCCTGTCCAACAATGCCTAGCGGATGCGAATTCCGTTTGTAAAACCTTTCACAAGTCATAGATCATGCCACGCAAAATCCTCCTTTCCTTCCTCGGAACAAACAACTACGAACCCGTCAGCTACTATGTAGAACGTAGTGCGGGGAATTCACCAGTAGAGAAATACGTACAAAAAACTATTCTCAATTACCTGGCCGGTAGCTTTGGACCGAATGACCATGCCTTTATCTTTCTGACCGATGAAGCCCGCAATACTAATTGGGACAATGATGGGCACTTCGACTACAAAACAAAAGCCAGGATTCCTAACACAGGGCTTGCCAAACAGATTGAAACCGAAGCCTATCATTTTGGCGTAAGCCCTATCCAGGTGAATAGTGAGTCCGAACCGGAGGCCATCTGGGAAACCTTCGAAAGAGTGTATGAATGCATACAGCCCGGAGATGAAGTCTACCTGGATATTACCCATTCCTGGCGCTACCTGCCCATGCTCGGTATGACCCTCCTCAACTACGCTAAAGTGCTAAAGCAGATTACCGTGAAAGCCATTTACTACGGCGCTTTTGAACAACTGGGTACGTTCCAGGAAGTAAAGAAAATGCCTTTGGACGGGCGCCCGGTTCCCATACTTAACCTGGTGAGCTTCTCGGAATTACAAGATTGGACGGTCGCTGCCGATGATTTCGTTTTGGATGGAAATCCAGATCGGCTGGCTGCCCTGACCAACAAAAACCTTTCGGGGATCATGCGGAGTAGTCAGGGGAAAGATGAAGTGGCAAAGAATATGCGGGAAGTGACTAGTCGAATAAACCAGCTAGTTCCTCTGATCACTACGAACCGGGGTAGTGACCTTTGGAAGTACGATTATGAAGCCCTGCAACAGGCGCTAGATCGGTTTTCCGGGGAGCGCAGCTACATTAAACCGTTGAATGATGTAGTCGAGCATATCAAAAATAAGGTGCAGGACTTTCAGGCAGAGGGGCATTTTCAATGGCTGGAGTCGGTAGCCTGGTGCATCGAACACCGTCTGGTCCAGCAGGGGATTACACAGCTGCAGGAAGGATTGGTTAGCTGGCTTTGTCAATACTATGAACAAAAACAATGGGCCGAGCCTGGATTTTTTGATATGCATAAAAACGGAAGAGGTCGTGATTTGATTACAAAGGCCATACAATTCATCGGTAATGCGCCTCCTGAAGAAAAATGGAAAGGGGTCATTGGGCGTCGCCCCGAATTAGGCTACCGGGTGATGGAGGACGCTCTGGCTCAAGAGTTACACAAGCCCTTTGCCAAGCTAACCGCTGCCCGGAATGATATTAATCACGGTGGTTATATCGAAGAGAAAATGAAAAAAGCCGATCGGTTTTATACCATTTTGGAAGACTGCTATTCCGAGATTGCCAATTCCTTAGAGCGGTTTTTACCAAAGCAACAAACCGGTCTACTCAATGTATCTAATCATCCATCTGATGGCTGGTCACAAGAACAAAGGAACGCTGCTTTAAAACAGTTTAATGCCATTTCGGATAAGCCGTTCCCAGCTATCGATCCCGATTTGAGTGAAGAAGGGCTAAATAAGCTGGTCAATGAATTCTTCGATTCCATTATCGAACTATCCCCCATCGCCGTCCACATCATGGGCGAGATGACGTTCACCTTTGCCCTGGTACAGCGCCTGAAAGCAGCTGGTATTACCTGTATAGCATCTACTACCGAACGATTGGTTACGGAAGAGGAGGGGAAGAAAATAGTAACCTTCAAGTTTGTGCGGTTTAGACCGTATTAATGCAACAGAAATAAGCTTTTTGCGTAAGCTAAAGATTAATAATACCCTGATTTACAGAGGTTGAATTGAGCAATTCCCATCCAGTCCCGAGTAGGTTTGCAATGCTCATGATTGTCGATAATAGACAAATGTCTTGCAGTACTTATCCCGGATAATATGGTAACCTTAACACCACAGCAACAGCAGGCGCTGGAAAAGCTCCAATTCTTCACCAATGACCCCAAGGGACGGGCATTTGTCCTGCGTGGTTATGCAGGTACGGGGAAAACCACCTTATTAGGCCGCTATGCATCCTGGCTGAACGACCAACAGTTTGAGCCTGTCTTGTTGGCTACCACCGGCCGGGCAGCAAAGGTTCTGGCCGCTAAAACGGACTTGTCAACCCAGACTATCCACTCCTGTGTATACCAGTTTAATGATATGTCGGAGGTGGGGGAGTCTGGGGAGCAGCTTACGCTGCAGTTCGGTGTGCGCACACCACCCGAGGATGCCGATAACCAGGTGTATATCGTCGATGAAGCCTCCATGATTGCCAATACCGCCACTACCGGAGGACAAGTAGCCAAGTTTGGTTCAGGTCATCTATTGCTTGATTTTTTGGCTTTTACGGAGCGCCGCAAAGTAGTATTTGTAGGGGATCCGTGCCAGTTGCCGCCCGTAAGTGCGGATACTTAAATGATAATTTCTGGATAAAAGATTTTGGCATTCGTCAGCCGGAAGTGGCAAAACGGCAATTCATCCGCAATCAGCAAAAAAAGAAACGGTAGCTCAACCTCAACCCCCAAACCTCAAACCTCAAACCTGACACGTATGCATATCATTTTAAACTCCTACGGCACCTCCCTGCAGCGCGACCAGAACCGGTTTGTAGTGTATACCCAGGATAGTAAAAACCATATACCACCGGGAAAGGTGAAATCGATCAGCATCAGTAAAGGAGCGCGTATCAGCTCCGATGCGGTGTTACTGGCTATAGAGTACGAGATCGATTTACTGTTCACCGATGGCAAGGGTATGCCACAGGGACGAGTGTGGAGTGTGCAGTATGGGTCTATTTCCACGATTCGGAAAAACCAGGTGGAATTCATCTTTTCGGCGAAAGCCGTAACCTGGGTGAAAGAGTTGCTGCAGTACAAAATGGATAATCAGCTGGCCCTGTTGCTTACGTTGGAGCCCCGTGATGAGGCTTCCCGGCGCATCATTTTACGGGCGATCAATGCGCTCGAGGACCATAAGCGCAAACTGGGAAAGGTGGAGGGAGAGGTAGTAGCCGATGTGGCCCCCAGTCTGCGCGGATGGGAGGGTGCTGCCAGTCGTCGCTATTTTGAGGCGTTGAATACCGTACTGCCTCCGCCTTACCAATTTGCAAAGCGCAGTAAGCAACCGGCTACCGACCCGTTCAATGCCCTGCTCAACTACGGCTATGGTATGTTGTACGGCAAGGTAGAGGGAGCATTGATCCGGGCCGGGATCGATCCGTACGTGGGTATTTTTCACCGCGACGACTATAACCGGCCGGTATTGGTGTACGACATTATTGAGCGTTTCCGGGTATGGGTCGATTACGTGGTGTTACAATTGTGCCGTGAGGAGGTGTTTCCTGAAGAGTGCTTTGTCGAACAGAATGGCGGGCTGTGGCTGGAGGGGCTTGGTAAGCGCATCCTGATTCAGAGCGTCAATGATTACCTGGCCGAGGTGGTACGTCTCGACGGGCAGGATAGGAGCCGACAACAGCACATTCAGCGCTATGCTCATCAGCTGGCCTCATTTTTTCAGAAAACAGCTTAGTTATGTTGCAATACGGAACCTGCATCACCCAAGCCGATGACTCCCTGAAAAAGGTAGATGCCGAACGAATTTTCCGCGGCATCACGTCCCCGAAGTTGCACTTGCGGCAACAGGTCGAGCGTTTGCGTCGGGTGCGGGCCATGGATCCGCGGCAGTATGCCCGCCTGAAGAAGGAGCTACCCTACTTTGTGTGTGGCATTTTTCACCCGCCCGTGCGGCGCAAAGAGCACTTTTCGGCTATCCGCTACTTTATGGTCGATCTGGATCATTTTGCGGAAGCAGAGCTGGATCTGGAGGTGGCTTTCGCCAAAATGCGTGATGACCCTCGGTTGGTGATGGCCTTTCGTTCGCCCGGAGGAGATGGCCTTAAATTGATGTTTCAGCTTGCGCAAAATTGTCTGGATGCTGCTCTATACAGTTTGTTTTACAAAGCATTTATCGGGAAGCTGGCAGCACAATATGGTCTGGAGCGGGTGATCGATACACGTACGCACGATGTTACACGAGCTTGTTTTTTGAGTGTAGATGAACAAGCTTTCTTCCGGCCGGAAGCTGAGGCCGTGATACTTACTGATTATTTTGACCCGGACCAGCCCAATGCGCAGCGCAGCGTGCGAAAGGCGCACCGTGAACTAAAGAAAGAGGCACCGGAGCGCAAGAAAAGGGATGTCGAGTCAGATCCGCTAACCGATGATGTATTATTGAAGATCAGGCAGAAGCTCAATCCGAATTTCCGGCCGCGACCGAAAAAACAAATATACGTACCGCAGGCGCTCAACGAGCAGATGGAAGAGGTAAGAGTCTGCCTGGAGGCTCTGGATATGACCCTACAGGAAGTGGTGAATATTAATTATGGCAAAAAGCTGCGGGTCGGGGCGGGAACTTTGTGGGCCGAAGTGAATATTTTTTTCGGCAAGCGGGGGTTCTCCATTGTAAAAACACCCCGGGTGGGGAGCAATGCGGAGCTTGCTGAAATGGTCTATCAGGTACTCTACGAATTATTGATCGGAACCAACGACGACACCCATGAGCCGACCCAAGAACGTTGAATTAACGCTAAAGGAGCGCTTGCAAAAGATTCGCGATGCGGGGCTGCCGCTGCCTGCCCGGGAGGAGGCACCTGCTTCCTCAGAACTTGCGCCGATGTCTGAGCGCATACGGCAGATTTTGGACTTAGTACGGCGTCCTGCCGCAAACCCATATGATATGCTTTATCTGGTAATGTATGATATTGAAGATGATCGCGTACGTACGGCTATTGCCAAATACCTGCTATCGAAGGGGTGTATACGCATCCAGAAGTCTGTTTATATGGCGCGTAGCAAGCAACGGGAATACCACGAGATCAGTAAGACGCTGAAGGAGGTACAGGAGGCTTACGACAACAACGACAGTATACTGTTGGTTCCGGTAACCTCCACGAATGTAGGCAGTATGCAAATTCTGGGAAAGGACATTCAGATCGAGTCCATTATAGATCCTCCGAATACCTTATTTTTCTAATGTGTTTCCCATTTGGAAAGCGCAGGGGAAGTTTACTTTGAAAAGGGAGCAGGTACTGGGAACTATTCTGTATTTTTTTGTATTTTAGGCATATCGGCAGGCGGAAAAAGTCCGGCTGTTCGGGCTTTTCAAGCACCCTTAAGTATTGTTTTTTGAGAAAAAACCACTGTTAAAAAGTGTTAAAATTACGCGTTCTTTGACATTAAGCAGTTGGGGTTCAATGAGATGCAAAGGGTGCTGTCAGAGACCATATCCAGACCAGAGTAGGATTAAGACAATTTTAATAGTGACTTGATAATCAGCCGTAGAAGGGCGGTCAGAGACCATATCCAGACCAGAGTAGGATTAAGACGTTTCATAATCCTATTTTTTTAGTGGTTAACAAATGAGTCAGAGACCATATCCAGACCAGAGTAGGATTAAGACCTGTATTTTTCTTGTAATTTACTTGTCATGTTTACTTGTCAGAGACCATATCC
>JASBTH010000275.1 GCA_030148525.1 Saprospiraceae bacterium
CCGGCAACGAAGTGGTTTTGCTACGCAGTACTTCATGCTGGAACTCCAACCCACTTCGGAAGCAGTATATTAATCCAATTCAGCAATCATTTCAAACATATGGCTTTGCAAAAACGAACGCCCGTAACAATAACTTCAATACCCGAAAAATTACACTACCGGGCCGGAATACTGGCGATGGGCTCCTGTTTTGCGGAACACATGGGGCGTGCTCTGGAAGGCCGGAAATTTCAGGTGGTACAAAATCCGTTCGGTATCCTGTTTAATCCCATCTCGATAGTAGGTGCTTTGACGCACATGCTGTCGAATGAACAGTACACCGAAGCTAATCTCCTGTTTAACGACGGATTGTGGTATAGTTTTGACCACCACGGGCGCTTTGCCCACCCTGATCCCGCAAAGGCCTCAGAGCAAATAAATCGCGAGCTGGCCGCCGGACGACAGATGCTATTGGAAGGAGAATGGCTGTTGCTCTCCATGGGAACGGCTCATGTGTGGCTTAAAAAAGACACTCAGGCGATCGTGGCTAATTGTCACCGGTTTCCCAATGAACTGTTTCAGCGAGAACGGCTTGGGGTGGAGGCTGTAACTGATACCTTAGGGGAGGTCATTACCCGCTGTCGTCAGGAAAATCCAAATCTTAAGGTGATTCTCACGGTGAGTCCGGTTCGTTATGTCCGCGATGGTTTGGTGGATTCCCAGCGTTCAAAAGCCGCCCTGATCCTGGCCGCTGAACAATTGGAACAGCATTTTCCCTTCGTCCACTACTTTCCCGCTTACGAGTTGGTGACGGATGAACTGCGTGATTATTCCTTTTTTGACCGGGCTGGTACCCACCCCAATGAGGATGCCGTGGCCTTCGTTTGGGAAAAACTAGCGGATGCCTGGCTGGAACCGGAGACCAAGGCTGCTATGCAACGGGTAGCTGGCATCCAGCGGGCGGCAGCCCACCGTCCCCATCACCCCGCCTCAGAGAGCCATCAGGCTTTTTTGCGCAAGCAGTTACAGGAGGTGGTTGAATTGGAGTCTGGTTTACCTTTCCTGGATTTTAGAGAAGAAAAAAACCAGTTTCTCGAACAGAAGCTGTAACATACTGCTTTAATCACTATTTGAACTGAACACCTCTGCTTATGAACCGAATACTATACACCCTCTTCGCCATTTTATTGGTCGGGCTGATGCCCCTGCGGGGACAGGAAGTGGTCTCTTCCACCTTTATCACCTCCGTTACGCAAGCTGAGCTACCCGCCGAATTCCAATTTTTTGCCCGCAACGGGATCGACCTGTATAAGGTCCTGTACACCACACCAGATATCGAGGGGCGTACCGATACGGCTTCCGGTCTGCTGGTATTGCCGCAGGTGGATGCCAACCTGGCGGTTCCTTTCATGGTCGTGCAGCACGGTACCGTAGCGGGACCGGAGGATGTGCCTTCTAATATGCGGGGTGGCTGGGAATTAGCCGGCCTGTTCGGGGCACTTGGGTACGCAACTATCTCTCCCGATATGCTGGGACTTGGTGAATCGAGAGGCTTTCATCCGTACGTGCACGCAGCCACCGAAACGTCGGCAGCTATCGATATGATGTATGCAGTACGCGACTTAGACGCGGCCGACGACGGATTCGCCATGAACGATCAGGTATTTGTGACCGGATATTCCCAGGGTGGCCATGCAGCCCAGGCTCTGCACCGCGAGCTGCAGGCTAACTATGCCGGCGAGTTTGACGTTACGGCCGCAACCCACATGTCGGGGCCGTATAGCATTAGCGGTACTATGTACGACTTGATCCTCAGTGATGAGCCCTACGGAACAGTGGCCTATGCACCTTACACCCTTATGTCGTACAACGAAGTGTACGGCCTGTACGACGATATCCGGGAATACGTCAAGGAACCCTACGCCAGTATGTGCGAGGAATTTTACCGCGGTGACATTGAGCTATTCGATCTCAACTTCCGGTTGATCGATACGTTGATCGCCCGGGAAGGGGCGCCGATTACAAAATTCATGTTACAGGACACGGTAATTACATCCCTGGAAAGTAACCCCGATCATCCCCTGCGTGTGGCCCTGCGCGATAACGACACTTACGACTGGGCTCCCCAGGCACCTACCCGTTTATTCTACTGCGAAGGCGACGATCAGGTGCCTTTTGAGAATAGTGTGATCGCCGATTCGGTAATGCGGGCAAATGGTGCGCCCAGTTTCAACTCGGCCAATTTGAGTGAAACCGCCACGCACAC
>JASBTH010000277.1 GCA_030148525.1 Saprospiraceae bacterium
TTGTGCGGTAGACCGAGGGCGTGCCCCACCTCGTGGGAGATCACGCGACGCATCGTTTCCCCGATCAGGGCTTCGGGGGTATTCAGGGTGCGGGCGGCCGGGTTGGCGGCACCGGTTTCCACCATCAATCGGTTGCGGTAGGACCGCAGGTGGTTGTGGTACCAGATGATGTCGCTTTCCAATATCTCACCCGTTCGGGGGTCCGATACACTGGGGCCGGTTGCGTTGCGGGTGGTGCTAGCTACGTAACGCACCACCGAGTAGCGGGCATCCTCGGGACTGAAGTCGGGATCTTCCTCGGGCGTGGGCGGATCTTTGGCAATGATGGCGTTTTTGAAGCCTGCCCGTTCAAAGGCCGTATTCCAGTCTTCGATCCCCTGTTTGAAATAGGGGCGCCATTTTTCCGGTGTGGCCGGATCGAGGTAGTACACAATGGGCTTGACGGGCTCCACCAGTTCGCCACGAGCGTAGGCGGCGGGATCCTTGGGTTCCAGTCGCCAGCGACGGATAAAGGTCTCCTCGTCGGATTTCAGTTCATCCGATCCGTAGTTATACTGACTCACGGTAAACCAGCCCACCCGCTCGTCGTGCAGGCGGGGCGTCATGGGGTCTTCCGGCAGCATGATCATGGATTGATTCATGACCAGGGTCAGGTTACCCGTCGGCGAATTTGCGGGCGGGGCCGATGCCAGGTAGGTCAGGGTATGGCCCACCTCCACGTTGATCGGATAGGACCGGGCCGTATCGATCATGCTCAGGCTCGATTCCAGTCGGCTCACTTTATAGGCCGAGCGGTTACCGCTACTCAGGCCGGAAATGGCTTTTACATCTTTGGTGAACATATCGGTCACATCGATAACCAGGGCGGTGGAGTCTTCATTGAAGGTCTGGATATCAAAGGCGGCGATCATCGGTTCCAGGTTGTTGTACTTCACCGATTGGTAGATGGGCAGTTCTTCGTCGGCCACGGCGTTGTAGGAGACGACCTTCACGAAGACCTTTTTGCCCTGGCGGTCCCAGCGGATGACCTTCTCTCCTGTCTTGGAACCGGCATTGGTATAGCCGCCGCCAAAACCACTCGGTAATTGGACGATCCGGCTGACCAGCAGCATTTCTTTTCCCAGCTTATCGAAGGGGATCTCGTAGAAGAGTTTATCATCCAGCAAGTGAACGGTGAACAAGCCCTCATCGGAGGTAGCATCATCCGTAATCACCTCATCGTAATCCTTAAACGGGCTCTTTTTCTTTTTTTCAGTTTCTTCGGTTTTGTCTTCATCGCCGGAGGCCTCTGCCTCCTGAGCGTAGAGGACGTTGGGAAGCAGGCCAATGGCTAATAGAATAATCCAGTAATACAGTTTCATAAAACAGTCGGTTGGTGAAAAAATTGACGTTAAAACAGGCTCGCTAAGCGAAATCCCTTTTTAAAAACGGACAATAAATATCCAAATTAAATACAACTTACCGGTCCCCAGTGAACCAGGGATTACCACTTAGGCCGGATTTTTGACCACTCGGAAAGCCCCCTGACCTTCCCCTTGGGTGAATCTACATTGACTACTGAATTCTAACCTTTTAATTCGGTAGCTATGAAATCCTGTATTCAGTCATTGTTCTGGAGTTTTATCGTTTTGGTGTGTGCCTCCCTGCCCGCCCAGGCCCCAACTTTCACCGCCCAACGCTCCGGTGAGACCCACCTCGACTTGCTGAATCGAAAAAGTACTGGTCGCTAATCTTAATGAAAGCGAGTTGAAGGCCTTGCACCATTCAGCGGCGATACTGAAAGAGTCGATGGGAGAGTCGGGGTGAGATTCCCGCCTTCACTGGGCATACGCCCGTATGGGTTTCGGCGGGCAGGGAAGGGTGAGGCTGAGGCTGAGGTTGAGGTTGAGGTTGAGACCTTGGACCATGAACCGCACTGACCAAATACCCGTCATTTACTGACAAAGATCAGTGCATTACCGGTCGTCGGGGACTACCTTATACAGCGGACCAACACCCTGTATTATGATGTGGTTAGCGCTTTCAGTTGTACTGGCAATCTTATTAATAGTTCGACTTTCTCAGCCCTATTGGATCAATTGGGGTAGCACCAGGGATGAACAACAACGGCTGCTACCCGGGGACGAATGTCACGATCACGATTGGGTCAAAAGCACCCGTGGACTTACCATTCGTGCCGAATCGGCCTGTATCTGGCCTTGGCTCTGCCAGATGGGTACCGGACGAGGTGGCTTCTATTCCTATACCCTACTGGAACACTTCCTCGGGCGCCACACGCGCAACGCCCGGTCTGTCCACCCCGAATGGCAACAGGTCGAAACGGGAGCCCAAATTAATCTGGACCAACGGGGTGGCCTCGTGGTCTGGGACCAAATTCCCAATCAGTACCTATTGCTGGTTGCTACTCCGGAAACCCGCAGAGGACACCCCATTGCTTCCGAACCGCGTACCACCTGGCTTTTCTTCCTCAATCCACAAGCGGACGGCACTACGCGCCTGATCGTTCGCTCAGCGACGGCTTGCGGTATGTCAACCTGGTTGCACCCTATCCTCGCTCCCATCATAGGCCTGTCTTCCCTCATTATGGAATGGAAAATGCTGCAGTCCATTCGCAACATGGCAGAGCGACAGCCGTGTAGTGCAATGCTTGCGGGGATGGGGTGAGACTGCGGGAACGGAGGGACTGAAGGGACTGGAGAGACTGGAGAGACCGGAGGGACTGGAGAGACCTTTAGGGATC
This sequence comes from Saprospiraceae bacterium, assembly GCA_030148525.1. Classification (GTDB taxonomy): domain Bacteria; phylum Bacteroidota; class Bacteroidia; order Chitinophagales; family Saprospiraceae; genus DT-110. Next base: position 2,741 of record JASBTH010000277.1, read on the forward strand.
AAAGAGACCGAAGCGATTCGTCTGCGCTTGACTGCCCGGGTGTTCCGGGCTTATGTGTCATTGTTTTAAATTGCGTAGAGCGTAAGCCGTGGGCCGTGCAGCGTGAGCCATACCATCACCACCAGGCAAATGCCTCGTTAGCTACCCAATCCGTTACCTGGGTGTGGCCGCTGGTCCACCAGGAATCTTGGTCGTACTGTTGGGTGATCAGTCCGGTGGGTATAGACCAGCTATCGAAGTCCTTATAATCTGTCCAGCGGCAACGCAGCAGGGGCTCCTCCTTTTTTTGGCGAAAGCCATATAATACAGACTCCGTCCACTGCCCTTTATCATCGGCCACCAGGTCTATTGACCAGTTTTCCGCTTCTTTCCAGGTAAGCCGATATTTTCGAGGTCCCGGCAGTTCCACCTTCAGATCGGGGTGATGCAGCAAATCCGGATACCAGGGCGCGTGCAAAATCCACCAGGCCAGGGGCAGGCTCACCTTCTTTTTTGCCGGAAGGCGAAAAACCGATAATAACCGCCGCTCCTGTCCCGCTCGCCTGCCTTCCAGCCAACGCACCTCTTTCTCAGACACAAAAGGAGCCCGGGTTCCGTCAGCATAATAGGCACCGCCCAGCGGAAAAGGCACGAAAAACAGTTTGGCCTCCACCGGGTACCAACTGCCTTTTGGCGAAAGCCGCCGGGAACGCTTCAGTCGGAGGCGAACTGTCTCCAGGGATACCGGGTTGTATTCAAAATATTTGCTTCCGACAGGAACAGGTATGGATTTTGCTTCCGCAAAAAGGCCAATGGCCCTGCGGCGAACCCGGCTCCTGACCCTGCGACTGCCCAGGTGATCGAGCGTGATCACCAACACCATTATGCCTAATACTACCGACAGGGCAGAAAACACCATATACTTCTTCTTTTTTAGATGTCGGTGGATAAAGGTACCTTAGATCAGCAATATTACGGGCCTGATTAGCATTCAATCTATAAATCCATGTGCCGCAGAACTATGACCATACTCACGCTCCTTACCGCCTGCCTGTGGTGGACCTGCCAGGCCTGCACCGGCCCCGTGGGCGGCACCTGCCAGATCAGCACTCGCCCCGACACCACGAGCACCAACTTTGTTTTCCCCTATCGCATCAACGAGCCGGACGCTGAGTTTGAACTCGACAATGACCTCGAGGAGATCTCCGGCCTGTCGATGACTACCGATCAGCGATACCTGGTAGCGATTCAGGACGAAGACGGAAAAGTTTTCCTGATCAACCCGACCGACGGAAAGATCGAACGGGAGATCGAATTTTGGAAAGACGGCGATTACGAAGGTGTCGAAGTAGTCGGGGAGTACGTTTACGTCGTAAAAAGCAGCGGTACACTTTACCGCATTCAGGGACTTGGCTCCGGCCGCCAAAAGGTCGATAAGTTCAACGATTTTCTAAACGGTGACAACGACGTGGAAGGCCTTGCTTACGATGCTAAGAACGAGCGCTTACTGCTAGCCTGTAAAGCCGCTTCGGGAGCCGATACGGATGAACCCTCCAACTCGATCTACTCCTTTCCCC